>JAQUTA010000170.1 GCA_028709965.1 Lutispora sp. | reverse complement strand
TAGATATAAAGCGATTTAAGATAAAGGTTGATGATAAATAATGGATAAAAATATTACTTGTATTAGAGGCGGGAAAATTATTTTAGAAAATGAAGTTCTCGTGGGCAAGGTACTAATTTTCAATGACAAAATAATTGATATTTTAGACGAGGAAAATTTTGCGAAGAAGAGCCCGACTCACGAAATGAAAATAATAGATGCTAATGGGAAATATGTTTCACCGGGATTTATAGATATTCATATTCATGGTTCCGGTGGAAAAGATACTATGGATGGTGAAATAGCTGATCTTAACATAATAAGCGAAACGATCGCTGAAAGTGGGGTCACAGGATTTTTACCGACTACTATGACTATGGAAAAAGAAAAGATATATAAGGCACTGGATTCAGTAAAACTTGCCATGCAAGAGAATGTTAAAGGGGCCAAAATACTTGGCGCTCACATGGAGGGACCCTTTATAAGCCCAAAATACCAAGGAGCTCAGAATAAAGATTATATACGTAAACCTGATTTGAAATTTATTAAAGACTATATCGACATCATTAAAATAATCACGATGGCTCCAGAAGAAGATTTTCAATTTAAGTTTATAAAGAGTGTTAAAAATAATTCTGATATAGTGCTTGCAATGGGACATACCAATGCGAATTATGAAACAGCCCTGGAGGCTGTGAGAGTTGGAATAAGTAATGCATCCCATATTTTCAATGCTATGCGGCCATTCCATCATAGAGATCCAGGCGTTGTAGGTGCAGTATTAAAAAGCAATATAAGTTTTGAATTAATAGCAGATACTCTGCACATCCATCCGGCTGTTTTTCAAATGCTGTTAAATGCCAAAGGAAAAGACAAAATGATTTTAATTACGGACTCCATGCGAGCAGGTTCTATGTCAGGGGGTAACTGGGAGCTGGGAGGTCAGCAGGTGGTTGTAGACCATAATTCAGCCCGACTTACTGATGGAACTCTGGCAGGAAGTATTCTGACCTTGAATAAAGCAGTATTAAATATTTTGAAATATACAGATCTGGAGATTTATGAGGCGGTTGCTTTAGCCAGCTTAAACCCGGCCAAGCTTATTCATATGGACAATTCCAAAGGCAGCATAAAATTAGGCAAAGATGCAGATGTGATTATTTTTGATGAAGAATTAAATGTAGATTTGTCCATAGCCGGAGGAAAAGTAATTTACAGTATTAACCACCCATGGTCGGAGGCCGCAACCACCGATGAAAATCTTTTAGTGTTGTCATCCTGAACGTAGTGAAGGATCTAGTTCTCCAATTGGGATCCTTCGTTTCACTCAGGATGACACGAACGTTATTTTCGTATTAGACAGGAGTGATTTTAATGCGAATTATACTGGCAGAAAATTTTGAGGAAATGAGTAAAAAAGCAGCAGCTATAGTAAGAAGCCAGATTATTTTAAAGCCTGACTGTGTATTAGGGTTAGCAACAGGTGATACCCCGACGGGTATGTACCAGGAACTTATAAAAATGTATGAAAATCTAGAAGTTGATTTTTCAGAGGTTACTATTTTTAATTTAGATGAATATTGTTCTCTGAACCGAAAAAATGCCCAAAGCTATTACTATTACATGCATCACAATTTCTTTAAATACATAAATGTAAAAAAAGAAAATACCTATATTCCCAATGGTACCGCCCCAGACATTGATGAGGAATGCAGGAACTACGAAGGGCAGATTAAAAACAAGGGCGGCATTGATCTGCAGGTTTTAGGCATAGGAGCTAACGGACATATAGGATTTAATGAGCCGGATATCAATTTCGAAGCAGAAACTCATCTGGTTAAGCTCGATAAAATGACGATCGAAGCTAATTCCAGATTTTTCAGTTCCAAGGATAAAGTCCCTACTATGGCTATAAGTATGGGCATAAAAACTATAATGCAATCAAGGATGCTAGTATTGCTGGCAAATGGGGAAACCAAGGCTGATGCAATATATAAAACTATAAAAGGCAAAATATGCCCTGAAGTACCGGCTTCAATTATACAGCTTCATCCTAATGCCACTATGGTCATTGAAAAAAATGCTGCCAAACTGCTGTAAGGACAATAGAGAGGATATTTGAATTATGAAATATATAATTGGTGTGGATGGCGGCGCAACCAAAACGGAGGCGGTTGCCTATAGTTTAGAAGACCAAGAGCTGGGTGAAGGTTATTCGGGTTCCGGAAATCTCATTTTAGATTTTGAACAGGCAGTAAAAAACATAATAAAGGCCATCCAACAATGCATAAATAACCTCGAGGAACAAGAAGGACAAGGGGAATGTTTGTGTATATACTTAGGCATAGCGGGAATTGAAGTTAGTGACAATCTAGAGAAAGTTGAGACAGTACTTAAAGAAAAGTTCGGTTGTAAAGTACATGGCTTTCACGATGCAGAGCTTGCTCATGCGGCCATATTAAAAGGTGAAGACGGGATTATTACCATATCTGGAACGGGCTCGGTAAGCTATGGTTTATATAAAGGCAAGCAGGCCAGAACTGGTGGCTGGGGTCATATTTTAGGTGACGAGGGAAGCGGCTATG
>JAQUTA010000006.1 GCA_028709965.1 Lutispora sp. | reverse complement strand
TTCCATATAGCTTTCAGATAAAGAATAATAGCAATCCTGCTAAGTTTGCTGATACGGGTATTTCTAAACTATTAGAAGATATGTTGAAAATGGGCGCTAAAAAAACAAAATTAGTATCAAAAATTGCAGGAGGGGCTCAAATGTTCAACTTTAGTGATTCAAGTGATATAATGAGAATTGGTATAAGAAATATATCCGCATCCAAAGATACTTTAAAGGCTTTGAACATTCCTATACTAGCCGAAGATACTGGTGGAAGTCATGGGAGGACTATTGAATTTTCTTCCGAAACAGGATTGTTGTTAGTCAAAACAATTGGACATGGCATAAAACATATATGATTGAGGTTTAACCTATGAATTTTATTGATACATTTCCTATAATATTAGTGTTAGTAGGAGTAACTGTAAATATTGTATTTGGCTTTTTATTTAAAACTAACTTTACCGCTTTGATGATAAAGAGTGTAATCTTAACTATAGGTTTATCAGCTTGTGGTATTTATATATCTGAAATATTAAAAAATAACCAAATTGAAATTGAGAAAAAAAGGAAAATTAAGAACCGAACATCTATATTTGAAGCTCAGATTCCTTCAATTACTCATGAAGAGCTAAATAAAATGGATTATAAAGAAGATGAGTTTCAGGAGATGAATCCTGCAGCATTATACAAGAAAAATTCTGAGATTGTGAAATGATAAAGAGTTTTTAGCAGGGCATTTATGGAAAGCGTTGTAAGGAGTCTATGCTTTCTTATAGATATGTAAAATTTAACTTCCTTATGGAGGTATAAAATGGAAATAAATAGTCTTTGGGAAAGATACTCAAAAACCAAAGATAAAAAAGTGAGGGAAGAATTAATACTTCATTATGTTTATCTGGTTAAATATATAGCAGGAAGACTTTATGTTAGTTACAATAATGCTGTTGAGTATGACGACTTAATGAGTTATGGAATGTTTGGCCTTATAGATGCTATTGATAAATTTGATTTAAGTCGTGGAGTAAAGTTTGATACGTATGCTCATCTAAGAATTAGGGGTGCGATAATTGACTATCTAAGGGAAATTGATTGGATACCACGATCAATAAGGCAAAGGGCAAAAGAAATAGAAAATGCTTATTCTGAAGTGGAAATGCATAAGGGCATATATGCAACAGATAAAGATGTGGCTGAGAAGCTAGATATTTCTGTGGCTGAATTACAAAAACGTATTCAAAGCGTATCTGTATACAGTGTGGTGTCTTTAGATGAATATCTAGATCAAAATAGGGATATAAACATTGAATGTGATAAAAATGAAAATAATAATCCAATTGGTAAACTTGAACGAGAAGAATTTAAATATATCTTATCAGAGGTGATTAATAGTTTGCCAGAAAAGGAAACAAAGATAATTACATTTTATTATTTTGAAGAACTTACCTATAAGGAAATAGGATCTATATTACAAATATCTGAGTCAAGAGTATCTCAATTACATACAAAAGCCATATTGAAGCTTAAAGCTAAGCTGGGCGATTTTTTTTCAGAAGCAAACTAAATAACATAGGAAGTAATACATATACAAATTGCAATAAACTATGTAAGTGGAGCTTTCTATTTAAATTTAAGGAGTTGATTTCATGACTGATAATTCAGTAATCCTTGAAGGCAAGAACTTGGCAAAACTTATATCAGAAGCAGAAGTACATTTTAATACTAATAAAAATTCAATTAATATTGAAATACTGGAGGAAAAGAAATCATTATTTGGAAGCTATTATAAAATTCAAGCAACTTATGAGTACAACGTGGAATCAACAAATATAGAAAGGATAATAAACAGCATAGAGGATGTTTTGACATTATCTGATGCTAATATAGATTCGATAGAAGAAAATGCAGCAGATAATGAGTTAGATCAAAGTGAAGAAGGAACTGATTGCGAATATGAGGTTACTACTTCTACCGATGCTATGGAAGCTTATATAATTGTGCATCCTCCTGTTAGAGGCAAAGAAATTCAAAAAGAAGATATTTATGATGCTTTAAAAGAAAAAAATATAAGAAGTGGTATCCAACACGATGCGGTAGATAAACTTGCTGAATTAAAGCAATATAATAACTCGGTACTTATAGCTAAAGGTAGACCTCCAGTGAACGGCATCGATGCTTCTATAAAATATCATTTCGATGTCTCAAAGGATAATAAGGTATTTATTGAAGATGACGGTAAAATTGATTATAAAGAATTATCATTAATAAGTAATGTATCTGAGGGTGATATACTTGTTACAATGACACCCGCTTCAACAGGCACAAATGGTGAGAATGTTTTGGGTGAAGAAATTCAAGCTAAAGATGGAAAAAAGGTTAATATGCCGAAAGGTAAAAACGTAACGCTAAGCGAAGATGAAATGCAACTCATTTCTATGATAAAAGGAGAAGCAAAAGTTGTTGATGGTAAAGTAAGCGTATTTCCAATTTATACGGTAGATGGAAATGTTGATAATTCTACGGGAAATATAAGATTTGTTGGAAAAGTAGTTGTTAAGGGAAATGTTATAACAGGATTCACCGTAGAAGCAGAAGAGGATGTTGAAGTTTTTGGATTTGTTGAGGGAGCTAAGATATTCTCTAAAGGCAGCATTATTTTGCATAGAGGTATCCAGGGCATGAATAAAGGGGAACTTATATGTAATGGAGATTTGATAGCCAAATTTATTGAAAATAGTAAAGTATATGCAAAAGGAGATATAAAAACTGATGCTATTATGCACAGCACTGTATTTTGCGGCAAAAAACTTGAAGTGAAAGGTAAAAAAGGTTTATTGGTTGGGGGAGAAATAAAGGTATCTGAAGAAATAATAGCAAAAACAGTTGGTTCACCTATGGCGACAGCCACTGAAATAGAAGTAGGGATAAATCCAGATGTTAGGAAGAAATACGATGATTTTAAAGTAGAGTATGATATATGCTCTGATAATTTAATAAAGCTTTCACAAGTAGTTGATTTATTAACAAAGCTTAGTAAAAAAGCCGAATTAACAGATGATAAAAGAGCCTTGTTAAATAAATCTATTATACTCAAATTACAAACTCAAAGTAAGTTAGAAGGGCTAAAGAAGGAAATACAGGAGCTTGAAACTTATATTGAGGATATATCAAAAGGAAAAGTAAAAGTTGAAAGCATAGTATATCCTGGTACAAAAATAACAATTGGCAGCAGCTCTATATTTATTAGAGATCAAATACAATTTGTAACTTTTTATAGAGCTTTTGGTGAAGTAAAAATAGGCTCTTTTGAGTCATAAGGTGGTATTAATATGTCAATTAGATCTATAGATTTTCAAGTTCTTATACCGAAAACACCAGAGGTTCAAAAGATAAAATATATTGAAAATGAAAGCCAAAAAATTAATCAACAAATCAATATGATTAAAGACTCAGAAAATAAAACTAAAGAGCTGAAAAAGGTTAAAAAAGCAGATAAAGCTTATGAATCTAGGATAGATAAAGATGGTAAAAATAGCAAGTCAAAAAGCGATGGTGAAGAATGTGATAAGCAGAATAAAAAGAAAAAGGGTAATAGATACATTAAGGAATCCAAAATTGACATTCGTATCTAAGTGGTGCTTATTATGATAAACTACATTAACTATTTATTAACTATTATTGGAATAGGTATGATAATAATTTCTCTATTTCTTATTGCTTCTGATAAAATTAGAGGAGAAGGAATATATTTTGACTTGTATGTGAAAGAACAAGAAATTAAAAAAGCTATAGATGATGCTAATGAGATGATTGGAGAGATGGTATATACCTCGGAAGCTGTTATTAATCAGATTGAGGAGCATATTAGCAGCAGGAGAGAATCTTTAATAAATATTAGCAGCGAAACCAATAAACCCATAGTGAGCATGGAAGAAGATAAATTCATATCTAATGATTTGCAAGCATCTAAGAAGAACAAAAAAGAGATTGATATTTTGAAGCTTTTCAATGGAGGTATGAATGTTGATAATATTGCTAAAAAGCTTGATATTGGGAAGGGAGAAGTTTCATTGATATTGTCTTTAAACAGTGGGGTTATTAAAGATGAAAACATATAATTTTAAAGGAATAATTCTTGGTATGGGTATTGGATTAGTCATATCTTCAATAATAAATATAAATATTCAAGATCGAATTCTAACGGATAATTATATTAGAGTTGAAGCTTCTAAGAGGGGTTTTGTAATTATAGATCCAGGAGATTTGATAAGCAAAGATAAAGCAATTGATAAAAACAGTAATAATAAGGTTTTAGAGAGCAACAAGTATGCAGAAGAAATTAAAATAGAGATTACTCAAGGCTGTAATTCTGACGATACAGCCAGAATTCTTTTAGATAATGGATTAATTGATAATAAGGATAAATTTCTAGAAAAATTGCATGAAAGAGAAAAAGAAAATAAAATCCAATATGGTAGCTTTGTCTTAAAAAAATATTCTAACTATGATGAAATAATAGATATAATTACAAAATCAAAAGCTAATAAATAGGATTGTTAAGAATAAAATATTTTAAAATGGCAAGTATAAAATTAATAATTAGGTAATAATAATTTTATTGCCAATAAAGTCTATATATGCTATACTACAATATGTGAAAATCACACACATAACTTGATTGGCTAAAGGGTGCAGAAATGCTTTTAGTCAAGAAGATAGTTATGGAGGAAAAAACCGCAGGAGGTGACATATAATGTCAGTAATTTCCATGAAACAATTATTAGAAGCAGGTGTTCATTTTGGACATCAAACAAGACGATGGAATCCAAAAATGGCTGAGTTTATCTTTACTGAAAGGAATGGCATTTATATCATAGATCTTCAGAAAACTGTTAAAAAAGTTGAAGAAGCCTATGAATTTATTAAAGAGGTTGCCGCTTCAGGAAAGAGCATACTTTTTGTAGGCACTAAGAAACAAGCTCAAGAGTCAATTGAATCCGAAGCAGTAAGATGTGACATGTATTACGTAAACCAAAGATGGTTGGGTGGCATGTTAACAAACTTCAAAACCATCAAGAAAAGAATAGAAAGATTAAATGAACTTGACAAGATGGAGAATGATGGAACTTTTGATGTTTTGCCTAAAAAAGAAGTTATTAAGCTTAGATTAGAAAAAGAAAAGCTTGAAAAAAATCTAAATGGCATAAAAAACATGGATGGATTGCCGGGAGCTATATTTATTGTAGATCCGAGAAAAGAAAAGATAGCTATTCAAGAAGCCCACATATTAGGAATTCCGGTTGTTGCAATTGTTGATACAAACTGTGACCCTGAAGAAGTTGACTATCCCATACCTGGAAATGATGATGCAATAAGGGCAGTCAAGCTTTTAACTTCTAAGATTGCAGATGCTGTAATAGAAGCAAGGCAAGGCGAACAGCTAGCTGAATAAGTGATTAAGCGGTAAGAGTCGGAGTTCTGGTATTTCCATTTCTCCAGCCCTTACCTTTAATAATGTTTAGGAGGAGATAAGTATGGTTGATGCTTCAACTGTAAAAGAACTTAGAGAAAGAACCGGAGCTGGAATGATGGATTGCAAAAAAGCTTTGGTTGAAACTAATGGTAATATGGAAAAAGCAATTGAGCTTTTGAGAGAAAAAGGATTAGCAGCAGCTGCAAAAAAAGCAAGTAGAATAGCTTCTGAGGGATTGGTAGGTACATATATCAATAATGACAATAAAATAGGAGCAATTGTTGAAGTTAATTGCGAAACAGATTTTGTAGCAAAGAATCAGGAATTTATTGATTTCGTGAATTCTATGGCTAAAATAGTTGTTGATAATGATATTAAAGATTTAGAACAATTGAATGAAGCTGATTATAACGGAATGAAAGTTAGGGAATCTCTTAGCACATTAATCGCAAAAATAGGCGAGAATATGACAATAAGACGATTTGAAAAATTTGTTGTAGAAAATGGTGCTATTGTTTCTTATATTCATGGAGGCGGCAGAATAGGAACTTTAATCCAATTAGAAAGTTCAATAGTTAATGATACTTTGATTGAGCTGGGGAAAGATATTGCCATGCAAATTGCTGCAATGAATCCTTTATACATAAATGAATCCGACGTACCCCATGACTATATTGAAAAAGAAAAAGAAATATTAAAAGTTCAAGCCATAAATGAAGGCAAAAATCCTGCAGTAGTAGAAAAAATGATTGAAGGAAGATTGAAAAAGCAGCTAAAAGAGATTTGCTTATTGGATCAATTGTTTGTAAAGGATGGAGAAAGAACAATAGCAAAGCTTTTGAATGATAAATCAAAAGAAATTGGTTCAGAAATTTCAGTTTCTAAGTTTATAAGGTTTGAAAAAGGCGAAGGTATACAAAAAAGAGAAGATAACTTTGCAGAAGAAGTAATGGGTCAGATGAAAAATAAATAATCTACAATTGAAAATGGGGAACACTTAGTGTTCTCCTTTTTTCTAAAACCAGAAGGATTTTTATGTTTAATGTAGAAATTTTAGCTTAATCGGAGGTATTATTTATGCAGCCTGTCAAATATAAAAGAATTATATTAAAATTGAGTGGTGAAGCCCTAGCTGGGGCAAAAGATTTTGGATTGGATCAAGGAACTATAGAAAATATAGCTCAAAAGGTAAAAGAATTAGTAGGTTTGGGTGTTGAAGTTGCTATAGTAGTCGGTGGAGGTAACTTCTGGAGAGGAAGAAGCGGTAAGGGGATGGATAGGACAACAGCAGATAACATGGGAATGCTAGCAACGGTGATTAATGCATTAGCCTTACAAGATGCAATGGAAAGAATAGATGTTGCTACCAGAGTGCAAACTGCTATAGAAATGAGACAAATCGCAGAACCTTATATAAGAAGAAAAGCAATAAGGCATTTAGAAAAGGGCAGAGTAGTGATATTTGCATCAGGCATAGGAAATCCATACTTTTCAACAGATACAACTGCTGCCTTAAGGGCTGCGGAGATAGAAGCTGAAATAATTTTATTGGCAAAAAAAGTCGATGGAGTGTATGACTGCGATCCTGTACAAAACAAGAATGCTAAAAAATATGACATTCTTTCGTACATAGATGTTATTAATAAGGGCTTGGTGGTCATGGATTCAACGGCTGCATCTCTATGTATGGATAATCAAATACCAATTATAGTATTTGATTTAAACAACCCTAATAATATTATTAAGGTCGTAAAAGGAGAAACAATTGGTACAATAGTAAAGGAGGATTAGTTTATGATTAAGGAGATTGGGAAAACAGCAGAAGGAAAGATGGCTAAAACTATAAATCTTTTAAGAAGAGACTTAGCTTCTTTGAAAGCAGGACGTGCTAATCCAGCCATGTTGGATAGAATTATGGTAGAGTATTATGGTTCCGAAACCCCTCTCACTCAACTGGCAAATATTGCTGCCCCCGAACCAAGGATTATGACTATACAACCTTGGGATTCAAAATCAATTTCTATGATTGAAAAAGCAATACTTAAATCAGATCTTGGAATTAATCCATCAAATGATGGAAAGCTTATAAGACTTATAGTTCCTCAATTAACCGAAGAGAGAAGAAAAGATTTGGTTAAAGTAATTAGAAAAATGAGCGAGGAATCAAAAATTGCAGTAAGAAATACTAGAAGAGATGCTATTGACAGTTTGAAAAAATTAAAAAAAGATGCTAAAATATCTGAAGACGAACTAAAAAAAGCTGAAGATGAAATGCAAAAATCTACAGATAAAGCAATAAAAGAAATTGATAAAATACTTGAAGTTAAAGAAAAGGAAATCATGGAGGTTTAATATTGTCTGAAAGTGTTTTACTAATTGGCTATAGATTGAATGATGCATTATCAAAACTGCATCATGATAAAGAAATAATTCTTGAAATAACAAAAGCACCATCAAAAAATGGTGATAAAAAGTTTGATTATTCAAATCCTATTGTTGTAAAGCACAAAGAAAGTGAAAAAAGGGTTGTTTTAACTGTAAGCTATTTTAAATAGAAAATACCCCTCATTTTGAGGGGCTTTTTTTAGACATATAGTTGTGTGAAGTATAGGTAAGTATGATTTTCGGAGGCATCTAAGTATGAATAAGCAAAAAGTTAAAAAACTGCCTGAGCATATTGCCATCATCATGGATGGAAATGGAAGATGGGCAAAATTGAGGGGGCTGCCTAGATCTTTTGGGCATAAAGCCGGTGTAGAAGCATTAAAAGAAATAGTCAGATATTGCAGCGATATAGGCATTAATATATTAACTGTTTTTGCGTTTTCTACGGAGAACTGGACTCGACCCGCTGAAGAGGTGGATTACTTGATCAATATTTTATTGGTTGAATTTTTAAAAAAAGAAATTGATGAATTATATAAGAATAATGTTAAAATTAAGATATTAGGAGACATTGATTCTTTGTCCTACTCTACAAAAACTCACATTTATAAAGCCATCAATATGACTAATAATAATACTGGTTTGCAATTTAACATTGCGTTAAATTACGGAGGCAGAAATGAAATAATCGATGCAGTCAAAGCAATATCTAAAAAAATCTTATCAGGCGAGATTAAAGAGAAGGATATAGATGAAAAAATGCTCTCAAACTATTTATATACGGCAGGGGATAAAGATCCTGACTTAATCATAAGAACAAGTGGAGAAAAGAGAATTAGTAATTTTTTAATATGGCAAGGAGCTTATAGCGAGTTATATTTTTCAGACGTTTTGTGGCCGGATTTTCGAAAGGTAAATCTAATCGAAGCTATTGATGAATATGGACAAAGGAATAGACGATTTGGAGGAATAAAGTGATGGAGGATTTATATGCTTAAAACAAGAGTTATCAGCGCAGCTATCGGATTACCTCTTATAATAGGTACATTAATAATTGGAGGAAGAGTTCTATATTTGTTTGTATTTTTACTAGCTATGATTGGTTTATTTGAGTATTATAAAGCCTTTTCCGGTACAAATTATAAACCAACGACCTGGATTGGATATTTAGCAACTGCAATTTACTATTTTCTAATTTCGGTTAATTACAATACCTTCATCACCCTTTCCTTATTGATTTTTATTACTTTGCTATTAATGTTTTTGAATATCATAAGAAATGGATATAATATATTAAATGCTGCAGTTACAATACTGGGTATTATTTATATATCATATTTATTTAGTAATTTAATATTTATATATAATGGAATCAATGGGAAGATACTTATATGGCTGCCATTTTTAACTGCTTGGCTTTCTGATACAGGTGCATATTTTGTGGGCAGTATTTTTGGGAAAAATAAACTTTGTCCATCAATAAGCCCCAAAAAAACCATTGAAGGTGCTATAGGTGGGGTATTAGGCAGTGTTATCTCCTGCCTCTTGGCCGGATTGATATTTAATAATATGGGTTATTCTATGAGTTTGGTACATTATCTATTCATGGGCTTGTTATGTGGTATTACTTCGCAACTTGGTGATTTATCAGCTTCTTCAATTAAGAGGTTTTGTAACATAAAGGATTTTGGTAATATTATGCCGGGACATGGAGGGATACTTGATAGATTTGATAGCATACTATTCACTGCACCAACAATATATACATATGTAACTTTAATGAAAGAATTATTATAACGAGGCAAAGATGTCCTCCATCCCTGCAGGTAGCAGGTATCAATTATTTAAAACAGGCGGAGTGTATTAATTATTCGCCTCATTGCAACGGTGTGTTGCAATTGCTATAGCAATTGCTTCCGTTGTTTAAAGGAGTAAAAATGAAAAATATTGCGATATTAGGATCAACGGGCTCAATTGGACTTCAAACCTTGGAGGTAATCAGAAATAACAGAGACGAGTTTAGCGTATGTGCATTAACTGCAAATTCTAACATAGATATCTTGTACAAACAGGTATTGGAGTTTAAACCTGATATAGTAGTCATATTCGATTACAATAAATACAAAGAATTTAAATCTTTAATAGCCTCTCATAATAATGATTTAAAAGTATTGTATGGAGAGGATGGGTTGACCTATGCTGCATCTTATGAAAAGGCAGATATTGTAGTTTCTGCAATAGTTGGTATAGCCGGTTTAAAGCCAACCTATAGTGCAATAGAAAAAGGTAAAACTGTGGCATTGGCAAATAAAGAAACACTTGTTACTGCTGGCAGGATTATTACGAAAAAGGCTAGGGAATGCAGTGCATCAATCATACCAGTTGACAGTGAACATTCAGCAATTTTTCAATGCATTGGAAGAGACAGAGAATTTGTATCAAAAATCATACTTACTGCTTCTGGTGGACCTTTTAGAAAAAAAACACTAGAGGAGCTCAAAATGGTTTCCTTGTCTGATGCATTAAAGCATCCAAGCTGGAGCATGGGTAAGAAGGTTACAATAGATTCTTCAACTTTGATGAATAAAGGATTGGAAGTAATTGAGGCGAGATGGCTATTTGATATGGCTGGAGAGAGTATACAAGTTTATGTACATCCGGAGAGTATCATACATTCCATGGTTGAATTTGTGGATGGTGCTATTTTAGCTCAATTAGGAGTACCAGATATGAAGATACCTATAAAACACTCTTTAACTTATCCTAAGAGAACCATTGCAGTTGACAGCAAGCTAGATTTTAGCAAAATTAATACTCTTAACTTTGAAAAGCCTGATACACATAGATTCCCATGTCTCAAACTTGCCTATGAAGCTTTAAAAGATGGAGATAGTAGTTGCATAGTATTAAATGGAGCAAATGAAGTAGCAGTTAACTTATTCCTTCAAGGGAAAATTCAGTTTATGGAGATTTATAGTATAGTTGCAAAGGCTTTAGAAAAACATACTCTTTCAGAGGTAAATACTTTAGAAGAAATATTCTATATAGACAATTGGTCAAGAAATATTGCAATGGAATTGTATAAGAAGAGGTGAATTATATGACTTTTGGAAATTTCATATTAGCTATGCTTGTGTTTGTATTAATAGTTATGATACATGAATTTGGACATTTTATTGTAGCTAAACTATCAGGAATAAGGGTTGAAGAGTTTGCCATTGGCATGGGACCCAAATTATTTGGTAAGAAAAAAGGAGATACTCTATATTCCTTAAGAGCTATACCAATAGGAGGTTTTTGTAAGCTTACTGGAGAAGATGAAGCATCTCAAGATGATAAAGCCTTTAATAATAAGTCATTGCTTACGAGAATGGGAGTAATCTTCTTCGGACCTTTGATGAATTTTATATTAGCTCTTTTTATTTTTTCTTTGGTAGTGACTCAAACTCCTACAATAAATGAAGTTATTATAGGAAAACCTGCTCAAACCGCAGGTATGCTAAAAGGGGATAAAATCATTGAAATAAACAATAAAACAATTAATAATTGGGATAGTGTCAAGAAAGAGATTTCTGAGAGCCCTGGAAAAAATCTTGAGATAATAGTTCAAAGGAAAAATCAAAAACAAAGTATTAATGTTGTACCTATAGTTGAAAATGAAACAGAGGGAGCCATTATAGGAATAAAGCCATCGCTAAAAATAGGTAGTATCTCAATTAAAGAAGGTTTAAATACAACTATTGCAGTATCAAAATCAATGTTAGATTTTCTGGTAAAGCTTTTCACCGGAAAAGCTTCGTCTGATGAAGTATCGGGACCTGTGGGGATTATTATATTTATTAATGAAGCTGCAAAAGTAGGTTTCTTATATTTATTGAATTTGACAGCTTTTCTCAGCTTGAATTTAGGTATAATAAATTTACTTCCGATACCTGCCTTAGATGGTGGAAGATTAATGTTTCTTTTCTTAGAATTTATAAGGCGTAAACCTATAGAGGCAGAGAAAGAAGGATTTATTAATTTTGTTGGCTTTGTAGCACTTATGGTACTAGCAGTAGTTATTGCATACAAAGATTTAATTAAATATAATTTATTGAATTTTTTTAGGTAGGTATAAAAGATGAATAAACAAACAAGACAAGTAAAGGTTGGTAAAATAATAATTGGCGGCGGGCAAAGGGTTATAGTACAATCTATGACCAATACCAAAACCGAAAATGTAGCGGAAACAATAACCCAAATCCACGATTTACAGAAGATTGGATGCGAGCTTATAAGAGTAGCCATTCCAAATATTGAAGCTGCATCAGCCTTAAAGGAAATAAAAAAGGCTATAGATATTCCTATAGTTGCAGATATACACTTCGATTATAAACTTGCATTAGCTTCAATGGAAAATGGAGCCGATAAGATAAGAATCAACCCAGGTAACATTGGAGGAAAGCAAAAATTAAAGAGTGTGGTGGACGCAGCTATAGAAAGACATATTCCTATCAGAGTGGGTGTTAATTCAGGCTCTGTAGAGGAAAAATTACTGGTGAAATACGGAGGACCAACACCAGATGCAATGGTGGAAAGTGCATTAAGTAATGTGAGAATGATAGAGGAGCTAGGTTATGATCAGATAGTAATTTCTATAAAATCGAGCAACGTTCTCGACACGATTGAAAGCTATAAGAAAATATCTGAGGTTGTTGATTATCCTCTTCATATAGGAATAACTGAAGCTGGAACCATAAGAAAAGGTACTATTAAATCCTCAGTGGGAATCGGATGTCTTTTGCATCAAGGCATTGGAGATACTATAAGAGTGTCCTTGACGGGAGATCCTAGAGAAGAAGTGATAGTAGGTCGTGAGATACTTAGAAACTTAGGACTTTTGGATATAGGAATAGAAGTGATTTCCTGCCCAACCTGTGGCAGATGCTCAGTAGATCTAATAAAAATTGCAGATGAAATAGACAAAAGAGTTGAGTGTATAGAGACAACAAAAAAATTAAAGGTTGCAGTGATGGGCTGCGGAGTGAATGGACCCGGAGAAGCTAAAGATGCAGATATAGGTATTGCAGGCGGAAAAGGCGATTATTTACTCTTCATAAAAGGAAAACCAGTTAGAAAAATTGATGAAAATTGTGCAGTAGATATTTTTATAAATGAGTTAAAGAAGCTTATATAACAAACATCAGGAGGAATATATATGTCTGTAACAGCGATTATTCCTGCATATAATGAAGAAAAAACTATTGGAGAGATTTTAAAAGTAGTATGTGATGTATCCCTTATAGAGGACATCATAGTAATAAGTGATGGATCTTGGGATAATACTACAAAAATAGCAAAAGGTTTTGGAATAAGAGTAATCGAGCTGAAAGAAAATGTAGGCAAAGGTGGAGCAATAAACGCAGGCCTAAAAGAATGCTATTCAGAAAATATATTATTATTAGATGCAGATTTGATAGGATTAAAAAAAAGCCATTTATACGACTTGATTTACCCAGTAGTTTTAAACCAAGCAGATATGACGGTGGGCATATTTAAAAAAGGAAGAGCTATTACTGATATTGCTCAAAAAATTGCTCCTAACCTTTCAGGGCAAAGAGTAGTAAAAAAAAGTATTTTAGATCAAATAGAAGATTTGGACTATGTTAGATATGGCATAGAAGTTGCCCTTACAATTCATGTAAATAAATATTCTTATAATGTTAAAGAAGTGTACTTAGATGAAATAACTCATCTTACAAAAGAAGAAAAGCTTGGTTTTACCCATGGCTTTTTATCAAGGTTAAAAATGTATAAGGACATTTTAAAGGTTTTAGGTAAATCCGTAAAACATTAGCGGAAATATGAATAAATACTTGGTGAGAAAATGCAAAATGAAGCTAAATTTGAAAGCAATCATATGGATATATATAAACATATATTTGATATTCAAAAGATAAAAGTTTATCCAAATAAAAAGGCTTGGGAATTGTATATTAAACTAAAGAAATTTATTGATGTAAAGGAATTAGAATCTATAGGAGAAAAGTTTGCACTTGAACATGGGTTATTATCTGTAAAATTAGTTCCAGATAAAGAAATTTCAATGATTAATACAGAGATAAATATTTTAGAACATAAAGATCAAATCTTTAATAGAGTTTTTGAAGAAAATCCTGGGTTTGTTGGCTTTTTAAAAAAATGTTCAATAGAGTGTCTAGATAATAATATTATGGAGATCATATTAAACTCTAAAATTTCTTTGGATTTAGTAAAACAAAAAAACTTAGATGAAATAATAGAAAATATTATATTTAATGAATATGGAGCAAGAATCATTGTAAAATTGAAATGTATAGAAGAAAACATTGATGAAGAGAGTTATATGAATTCATTAATAAAAGAAGAAGAAAAGATTATTTTTGAAGCCTTAAAGCAACAAGATATTAAGGCTTCAAAAAAGGATAAACAGGAAATGAATAAAAATCAACTCATATTTGGAAAGCATTTTTCTGAAAATGGTTTAATACCTATCGACACATTAAATGAAGAATCCGGAAGAGTTGTAATTACAGGTGAAGTCTTTTATCAAGAAAGCAGAGTATTAAATAACGGTAAAAAGATATTAAGCTTCTATACCACAGATTACCAAAGCTCCATAACTTGCAAGCTATTCCTAAGGGAAGACCAAGACTTAGGAGATATGGAAAATAAATTAAAGATTGGTACTAACTTAATAGTTAAAGGTGACGTCCAATTAGATCCTTACTCTAAAGAAATTGTATTATATCCTATTAGTATAATGACTGCAGAAAGCAATAAAAGAATTGATACTGCTCCTATAAAAAGAGTAGAGCTTCATGCTCATACTTCTATGAGTTCTATGGATGGGATATCTTCTGCAGCAGCGTTGATAAAAAGAGCCAAAGAGTGGGGTCATAAAGCAATAGCCATAACAGACCATGGAGTAGTACAAGCCTTTCCTGAAGCATATGAAGCTTCAAAAAAGTATGGTGTAAAAGTGCTGTATGGAGTTGAAGGATATCTAGTAAACGATGGAACGCCTGTTGTATATAATGAGATAAATTACGATTTTGATGAGGAATTTGTAGTATTTGATATTGAAACCACAGGACTTTCTAGCGTTAATGATAAAATTACTGAAATAGGGGCTGTTTTAATAAAAAACAGAAAAATAGTATCAAAATTTAATTCATTGATTAATCCCCAAATCCCAATACCTGAAAAAATACAGAAATTAACAGGTATAACAGATGCTATGGTATCTAGAGCTCCATGCATAGAAGAAGTTCTTCCTAAGTTTTTAAGTTTTGCTGGAGTAAGACCTTTGGTTGCTCATAATGCACTGTTTGATGTGGGCTTTATAAAAAACAAAGCTTCCTTATTGGGTTTTAAAATAGATAACCCTGTTCTTGATACATTGCAACTATCAAGAAAGCTTTTACCCCTTAAAAGGCATAAATTGAATAATTTATGCGATCATTTTGGAATAAAGCTTGAAAATCATCATAGAGCATCAGACGATGCGGAAGCAACAGCATTAATTTTGATTCACTTATTTGAAATGCTTGAAAATAAAAATATTCACTGCCTTTCAAACATTAATAAAATAATTAAGGAGTCTACAAATGTAAAATCTTCAGAATCGTATCATATTATTATTTTAGTTAAAAACTATACAGGTTTAAAAAACTTATACAAGCTAATTTCTATCTCTCATCTTGATTATTTTTACAAAAAACCTAGAATACTAAAAAGTGTTCTACTTAATTATGGCGAAGGATTGATTTTGGGATCTGCTTGTGAAGCAGGAGAAATATTTAGATCCATAATGAATAACGTAGACGAGAGTATTTTATTAGATAAAGCTAAGCTCTATGATTACTTTGAAATACAGCCTCTAGCAAATAATCAGTTTTTGATTAATAATGGAGTTCTTGATAAAAAGGGACTTATAGAAATTAATAAAAAAATACTTGAATTGGGAAGAAAGTTAAATAAACCTGTCGTTGGAACCGGAGATGTTCATTTTATTGAACCTGAAGATGAAGTATATAGAAGAATACTAATGGCTGGGCAAGGTTATAGTGATGCAGATGAGCAAGCTCCGCTATATATAAAAACAACTGAAGAAATGCTAGAGGATTTTAATTACTTTGATAAAGATACTGCCTATGAAATTGTTGTTGAGAATCCGACTAAAATCAGTGACATTATTGAAGAAATAATACCAATACCTCAAGAAACTTATCCACCTAAAATAGATGGCGCTGAGGAACAAATAAAGGAAATGACTATGAGCAAAGCTCATAGCATTTATAGTGATGAATTACCACAAGTTGTCAAAGAAAGATTGGATAAAGAGCTGAATTCCATTATAAATAACGGATATGCAGTAATGTATTTAATCGCCCAAAAACTTGTAAGCAAGTCCTTGAGAGATGGATATATGGTTGGTTCTAGGGGTTCTGTTGGCTCATCATTAGTGGCAACAATGTGTGATATAACAGAGGTAAATCCTCTTCCACCTCATTATGTATGTGGAAATTGTAAGTATTCGTATTTTTTTACAGATGGAAGTATAGGATCAGGAGCCGATTTACCAGATGAGAATTGTCCCATATGTGGAAACAACTTGACGAAAGATGGGCATGATATACCCTTTGAAGTTTTTCTTGGTTTTGAAGGGGACAAGGAACCGGATATAGACTTGAATTTCGCTGGAGAATATCAGTCAGTGGCTCATAAATATACAGAAGAACTCTTTGGAAAAGGATATGTTTTTAGAGCTGGAACCATAGGAACTATAGCTGATAAAACTGCATACGGCTTTGTTAAGAAATATTATGAAGAAAAGGGCAAAAAACTTAATAACGCAGAAACAAAACGATTGATTGCTGGTTGTACAGGTATAAAAAGAACAACAGGACAGCATCCCGGTGGCGTAATGATAGTTCCATCTGATAAAGAAATCTATGAATTTACGCCTATACAGCATCCTGCGGATGATATAGGCTCTTCTATTATAACAACTCACTTTGATTATAATTCTATCAGTGGGAGACTTCTAAAGTTAGATATTTTGGGACATGATGTTCCTACGATTATCAAAATGTTAGAAGATATAACTGGTTTTTCTGCACAAAAAGTTAAATTTGATGATAAGAGCACCATGAGTTTGTTTACTTCATCAAAAGCTCTTGGGGTCAACTTGGATGAAATAGATTGTGAGGTTGGTAGTCTAGGTATACCCGAGTTTGGCACTAAGTTTGTAAGGCAAATGCTAATTGACACCAAACCAAGCACCTTTGCTGAGTTGGTTAGGATTTCAGGTTTATCTCATGGAACCGATGTATGGCTCAATAATGCTCAGCATATTATTAAAAGTGAGACGGCTACGTTGAAGGATGTGATTTCTACAAGGGATGATATAATGCTTTATCTAATTTATAAAGGAGTGAAACCCAAGATAGCCTTTAAAACTGCAGAAAGTGTGAGAAAAGGAAAAGGCCTCAGTAATGAACTCGAAGAAGCTATGAAAGAAAAAGGGGTGCCTGAGTGGTATATAAAGTCCTGTAAGTCCATAAAGTATCTGTTTCCAAAAGCACATGCAACGGCTTATGTAATGATGTCTTTTAGAATAGCATACTACAAGGTGTTTTTTCCTGAAGCTTTTTATACTACATATTTTACTGTAAGATTAGATGATTTTGATGCAGACATATTTACTAAAGGGAAAAATTTGGTTAAATCAAAATGGATTGAATTAGATAAGTTAGGGAATAATGCAACTACAAAAGAAAAAAATCTCATGACGTTAGTAGAAGTAGTCTATGAGATGTATTGCAGAAACATTAAGCTTCTTCCTGTGGATTTATATAAGTCAGAAGCAGATAAATTCGTGGTCACAGATGATGGTATAAGATCACCATTAAGGTCATTGCAAGGCTTGGGAGCTAATGCTGCTTTAAGTATAATAAAAGAAAGACATAAAAATCCTTTTATTTCAATTCAGGATTTGCGTGAAAGAACCAAGATCTCTAAGACAGTTATCGAGATAATGAAGAACCACGGATGTTTAGAAGGATTACCTGAAAATAATCAATTAAGCTTATTTTAAACTTGCATGAATATATAAACAATGTTATAATCATTCTGGACATTAACAGTCTTCTAAATTTCAGATGGAATTATAATTCCATCTGAAATTTAGAAGACGTTATCCGGGAGCTTAGCACCGCTTATGTAAATTAGCGGTGGTAGCTATCGGGTTAACTTATTATTTTCAATTAGAGTGGGGCTTTCCCACTCTTTCCTATTATAAACAGATGTTAACGAGCTTCTTTATCATTGAACCAATCCGCCCTAAGACCCCCGCCTTTACAGGCGGCGGGTGCCCAAGGACGGCTAAGTCCAGTATGGACTCGACTAACATTCAGTGGGGGTCAAATCCCCCCCTGAATGAAGTCTCGTTCAATCTGTGAAGTCTAAATCTATTAACTAGGAGGAATTACATTGAAGAAAAAAGTAGAAGACATACTATATGAATTATGCATGCCCATTCTAGATGAATACAAATTTGAATTTATTGATGTTGAATATAAGAAAGAAGGCGGGCAATGGTACTTAAGGCTTTTTATTGATAAAGACGGTGGAATTACCGTAGATGACTGTCAATTAGTAAGCGAAGCTCTTAGTGATAAATTAGACGAAGCCGATCCTATTGAACACGCTTACATATTCGAAGTTTCTTCTCCTGGAATCGAAAGACCTCTTAAAACTGATAGAGATTACAAAAAAAGCTTGAATAAAGATTTAGAAGTAAAGTTTTATGAACCTTTTGAAGGGAAAAAAATAATTGAAGCTGAATTATTAGGTTTCGATGAGAAAAAAGTAGTGTTGCGTTATGATGGAAAAAACATAGAAATTGATAAAGGCATAATAGCTATAATGAAACCTTTGATTAAGTTTTAAGGAGGGTAATAAATGAATGGAGAATTTCTCCAGGCAGTTGAACAAATTGCAAAGGAAAAAGGTATAAAAGAAGAAATATTATTTGAAGCTATTGATGCAGCTTTAGTAACTGCATATAAGAAAAACTATGGAACCTCTCAAAATGTGAAGGTAACTATTAGCAGAGAAACCGGGGATGTTGAAGTATATGCTAAGAAGACGGTAGTTGAAATTCCAGAAGATGATCTGTTAGAAATAGGCTTAGAAGAAGCCAAAACAATGAATAGGAATTTTAATTTAGATGATATTGTAGAGATTAAGGTTACACCAAAAAACTTCGGTAGAATAGCTGCTCAGACTGCAAAGCAAGTGGTTGTTCAAAGAATAAGAGAAGCTGAAAGAAGCAACGTTTACGAAGAGTTTATTAACAAAGAAGATGAAATTGTGAACGGATTAGTTCAAAGAAAAGAAAAAAACAATGTTTTTATAGATTTGGGAAAGACTGAAGCGGTGCTTGGACCAAATGAGCAAACACCTGGAGAAATTTACAACTTGGGAGACAGGCTTAAAACTTACGTAGTGGAAGTAAAAAAGACAACCAAGGGACCTCAAGTTATGTTATCTAGGACTCATCCTGGATTGGTAAAACGGTTGTTTGAATTAGAAGTTCCAGAAATCAAAGATGGGATAGTAGAAATAAAAAACATATCAAGAGAAGCAGGCTCAAGAACTAAAATGGCAGTATTCTCCCATGACGAAAATATTGATGCTGTAGGAGCATGTGTAGGTCAAAGGGGTCAAAGAGTTCAAGTTATAGTTGATGAACTTAAAGGGGAAAAAATTGATATAATAGAATGGAATAGTGATTTGGCTGCATTTGTAGCAAGTGCATTGAGTCCAGCAAAGGTTATAAATGTAAACATTAATAAGGAAGAGAATACTGCAAATATTGTAGTGAGCGATTCCCAACTTTCACTTGCCATTGGCAAAGAGGGGCAAAATGCAAGGCTTGCTGCAAAACTAACAGGATGTAAGATTGATATTAAGAATGAAACACAAGCATTAGGCGTATAAGAGGTGATTTAATGTTAAAAAAGAAAATCCCCATGAGAAAATGCCTTGGTTGCAATGAAATGAAGCCCAAAAAAGAAATGATTCGCGTAGTTAGAAGTCCGGAAGGAAATATAAGCATGGATTTGAAGGGAAAAGCATCTGGAAGAGGCTGTTATATATGCCCTAATGTGGAATGCTTAAATAATGCAATAAAAGCTAAACGGATAGAGAATGCATTAGAAACCAAGATAAATGAAGATATTATTTTAATTCTAAGGGAGCAGATACAGGGGAATGGGAAATCGTAAAAAGATACAATCAATAATAGGTCTTGCTTATAAAGCTGGTAAAATTATTTTGGGAGAAGATTCTGTAAGATATGCAATAAAGAAGAATAATGTCAAGTTATTGATAATTACAGAAGATGCTTCTGATAATACAAAAAAAAGATTTATTAATTCTGCAGTTTATTACCATATTCCCTATTATATTTACCTTACTAAAGATGAACTAAGCATTAGTTTAGGACGGAAAATAAGATCAATAGCCGGTGTAGCCGATAAGGAATTTGCAGAGTATCTAATTAGGATGCTGGATAACGATTCCTAACAAAAAAACTGGGGGTGAACCGTTTGAGTAAGAAGCGATTATACGAGTTAGCTAAAGAGTTAGGATTGACGAGCAAAGATTTAATAAACAAAGCAAAAGAAGTAAATATTAATGTTAGCAATCATATGAGTACGATAGAAAGTGATGAGGAAAAAATCATAAAAAATTTATTTATTAAAAAAGTTGATAGCAAAGAAAATATCCCTACCGAGAGTAAAGGCAAAAATGCAGAACATGTTAAAGATGTTTCAGGTCAAGAGTACGATGGTAATTTTACTAAAAAAGATGATTCAAAGAAAGTTGTTAAAAAACCAGCAGCTGTTAAAAAGGTTGATAAGTCTGGCAGAAGGAGTAACTATAGAAACGATAGAAGAAGAGGAAAATCTGGTCCATCTCAATTTGTGAAAGAAGAACCTTCCGGACCAAAAAAACCTATTAAGTTAGGAAACAATGTATCAATTAAAGATTTTAGTGAAAAAACAGGCAAAACAGTTGTAGAAATCATAAAAAGGTTACTGCTTCTTGGTGTTGTAGCAACAATAAATCAAGATTTAGATTATGATACTGCAGCTTTAATCGCTGCCGAATTTGGAATTGAAATTGAGAGAACTATAGATAAAGATGATGAAGATTTGCTTTTAAATGATATAGATGATAAAGAAGAAGATTTAAAACCAAGACCGGCAGTTGTGACTATAATGGGGCATGTTGATCATGGCAAGACTTCTTTATTAGATGCCATTAGACAAACCAACGTAATAGCTACTGAAGCCGGGGGTATTACTCAACATATAGGTGCTTATACAGTAAATATTGAAGGCAAAAAGATTGCAGTTTTGGATACTCCAGGTCATGAGGCTTTTACAGCTATGAGAGCTAGGGGTGCCAAAGTTACAGATATAGCTATTCTTGTAGTTGCAGCAGATGATGGTGTTATGCCACAAACAGTTGAAGCAATTAATCATGCTAAAGCTGCAAATGTAACAATTATAGTAGCTATTAATAAGATTGATAAGACAGGTGCAAATCCAGATAGAGTTAAACAAGAGCTTGCCGAGCATGGGCTTTTGGTGGAAGACTGGGGTGGGGATACAATCTGTGTTCCAGTTTCTGCGAAAAAGAGAATAGGAATAGAAAACCTCTTGGAAATGATTCTTTTGGTTGCAGAGATGCAAGAGCTAAAAGCTAATCCAAATAGAAAAGCAAAAGGTACAGTAATAGAGGCAAAATTAGATAAGAATAGGGGTCCTGTAGCAACAGTTTTGGTGCAAAATGGAACTTTGAATGTAGGAGACTTTTTTATCGTAGGCACAACTTATGGAAAAGTAAGAACTATGATAGATGACAAAGGTAAAAATGCAAAAAAAGCAGGACCATCAACGCCAGTTGAAATTACTGGTCTATCGGAAGTTCCAGATGCAGGAGATATTTTTATTATAGTAACTGATGAAAAAGTTGCTAGACAAATATCAGACAAACGAAGAGAAAAATATAGAGAAGAACATTTGCAAAGCAATCAAAAAATTACTTTAGAAGACTTGTTTAATCAGATACAAGCGGGTAAGGTTAAAGATTTAAATCTAATAGTAAAAGCTGACGTTCAAGGCTCAGTAGAAGCTTTAAAACAATCGTTGGAGAGACTAAGCAATGAAGAAGTTAAGATAAGGGCGATACATGGTGGTGTTGGAGCCATCACGGAAACAGATGTTATGTTTGCTTCCGCTTCTAATGCTATCATAATTGGCTTCAATGTCAGACCACAACCAGCAGCCATTACTTTATCAGAAAAGGATAAGGTTGATATAAGGCTTTATAGAGTCATATATGATGCTATAGAAGATATTGAGTCTGCAATGAAAGGCATGTTGGAGCCTGAATACAAAGAAGCGGTATTAGGCCATGCTGAAGTTAGGGCTACTTTTAAAGCATCAAGCATAGGTACAATAGCAGGATGTTATGTTACTGACGGCAAGATAAACAGAAATAATGAAGTAAGAATAGTAAGAGATGGTGTAGTAATTCATGAAGGTAAAATATCATCTTTAAAAAGATTTAAAGATGATGCAAAAGAAGTGAATACAGGTTTTGAATGTGGAATAAGCATTGAGAGGTTCAATGATATAAAAGAAGAAGATGTGATTGAAAGCTTTACCATAGAGGCTGTGCCAAGAAAATAGATGGAGCAGGTGATTTATAGATGTCTGTACAAAGATTGAATCGTATTTCTGAGGAATTAAAAAAAGAAATAAGTCAAATTGTCATGAATGAACTGAAGGATCCCAGGATATCGGCTATGTGCAGCATTGTTTCTGTAGAAACAACACCAGATTTAAAGTACGCAAAAGTATTTGTAAGCATTTTTGGAAATGAGGAAGAGAAGGAAAATACTCTTAAGGGATTAAAAAATGCAAGCGGTTTTATAAGAAAAAAATTAGGTGATGCTATGAAAATCAGATACTTGCCGGAGATACATTTTTCATTAGATGAATCTATAGAACATGGTGCTAGAATAGCTCAAATTCTTAATGAGATTAACAAAAAGGAAGAAGGGAAGTAATGTTGATAAACCCTGCAGTGATTAAACTTATCAGGGATAGCAATAATATCGCCATATTATCCCACATAATGCCTGACGGAGATAATATTGGCTCTTCCCTTGCTCTATATAATGCCCTTAATAAAATTGGTAAAAATGCAGCTTTTATACTAGAGGATGATGTACCGCAAATATATAAATTCCTTAAAGGCTCTGAAAAGGTAGAAAAACCACAGAATAATCATAAGTTTGAGCTTGTAATTGTTCTGGATTGTGGTGATACGGGAAGACTTGGGAAGAGTGAGAGATACTTAGAAGGAAGAAAGGTGGTCAATATTGATCATCATTTAAGCAATACTAATTTCGGATTATATAATCTAGTTGATCCTAATGCTGCAGCAACAAGTGAAATAATTTACCAGCTTATAAAAAGTCTGGATATTCCTTTGGATAAGGATATTTCTGAATGCATATACACAGGGATTGTAACAGATACAGGACAATTTCAATATAGCAATACTACCAACTTTACTCATCAAATAGCTGGAGATCTAATAAAGCAAGGGGTGGAGCCATCAAAGCTGTACAGAGATATATATCAGAATAATTCTAAAGCAAAAATGAAGCTGATAGGTAGAGCCATTAATAGCCTTGAATTTTATCACCAAGATAAGATAGCTTCTATGACTTTAAAAAAAGAAGTTTTTGAATCAATTGGAGCACAGGATGAAGATGCAGATGGAATTATCAATTTTGCCAGAGATATAAATGAGGTTGAAGTAGCTTTGTTTTTCAAAGAAGCTGAGGATGAAAAAGTAAAAATTGGTTTTAGATCAAAAGACTATGTGAATGTAAATGAAATTGCTCAGAAATTTGGTGGTGGCGGACATAAAAGAGCTGCAGGTGCTACAGTTACAGGAGAAATAGAAAATATTAAAGAAAAAGTTCTAGAAGCAGCAATTGAAGCTTTTTCGGTGGTGTAAAAAATGAATGGTATATTAAATGTGTTAAAACCTCCAGGAATGACTTCACATGATGTGGTTTATTTTGTAAGAAGAGAAACCGGAATTAAAAAAGTAGGACATACCGGGACTCTTGACCCAGAAGCGGCAGGAGTCTTGCCTGTATGTATAGGTAAAGCTACTAAGGCAGCTCAATACCTAACAGATAAAAATAAAAAATATAGAGCTAATATTAAATTTGGAGTTACAACAGAAACCCAAGATAAATATGGCAAAATAATTAAGCAGGTTTCTGTACCAGACATTGAGGAGAATATTATTAAAGAATTGATAGATGGGTTTAAAGGCAAAATTCTACAAACACCGCCTATGTATTCAGCTATAAAGTATAAAGGCAAAAAATTGTATCAATATGCTCTAGAAGGCGAAACTGTAGACGTTAAAAGTAGATACATCGATATATTTGATATTAACGTTATTGACAAGATAAATAGGGATGAATTTATATTAGATATATTATGCTCAAAAGGAACTTATATTAGAACCCTGTGCAATGATATTGGGGAGAAATCCGGCTATGGAGCTCATATGTCCCAATTAGTAAGATTAGAATCATCGCCATTTCATATTGAGGATTCTATTACACTAGAAGAAATACAACTTTCAATGAGGAATAAGAACTTTAAAGATATATTAAATCCTACTGACTCTCTTTTCCTTGATTTAAATAAAGTATCTATTAAAAAGTCTGCAGAGAATTCTGCTATTAATGGAAACCCAGTATATGCTGCAGGTATAGAAGATGATATTAATAACTACGAAAATGGAACGTTTATTAGATTATATATAGATGAAAAATTTATTGCTTTGGGTATAATTGAATATGATGATTCAAATAACAGAAATTATATTAAAATCAAAACCTTATTTATCTAACTAAAGAGGAGATGCACATGTTAGTTTATACAGATTATAAAAAAGCAAAAAAAGATGCCCCATACTGTATAGCCCTTGGCAGCTTTGATGGAGTTCACTTAGGACATCAAAAATTAATTGAAATAGCAGCTTGTAAAGGTAAAGAGTTTGACTGTAAAAGCATGGTTTATACTTTTTTGGAACATCCTAAAAAAATATTAATGCCTAACTATTCCCCAGAAATGATTACCGAGAATTATCGGAGAATAGATGTTATGGAAAGGTTTGGCATTGATGCTGTTTATTTTGAAAAGTTTCAAAATGTAATGAAAATGAATGCTGAAACTTTTATAAAAGAAATTTTGGTGTCTAAATTTCATATTAAATGTGCTGTTGCTGGATATAACTTTAGTTTTGGCCAGAAGAAAGATGGAAATGCAGATATGCTAAAAAAATATGGCAATCTATATGCTTTTGAAGTATTTATTGTAGATGCTGTAAAAGTTAATGGAGATGCTGTTTCAAGCAGCCTAATCAGAGACATGGTGAAAGATGGTAAGATGGAAGCTATAAAGGATTATCTCGGTCGAAATTTTAGCATTGATGGAACTGTAATTCACGGCAAAAAGAATGGCGAAAAAATCGGCATCAGAACAGCAAATCTTAATATAGATTATGATATTGTACTGCCTAAATCAGGGGTATATCTAACTAACACAATTGTTAATAAAAGAGCATATAAAAGTGTAACAAATGTTGGATTTAATCCAACGTTTAACGGTAAAAACGTAAGTATAGAAACGCATATTATAGATTTTCATGGAGAGTTATACGGAAATAAAATTGAGGTTATATTCTTAAAATGGCAGAGAGAGGAACAAGCTTTTAGTAGTCCATTAGAATTAAAAACTCAGATCATGAATGATATTAAAGCCAGGATTAAGTTAAATTGATTAAATTCCCTTTACATAAAAGAAAAGCTATGATAAAATTTATGTGTTAAGGATTAGACCATTTGCTAGGTATATCGATTCACCAACGATACACTTAGCTGATGGCGCAAATATTGGAGGTGGAAATATGTCATTATCAAAAGAATTGAAAGATGAGATAATCAAAAAGTATCAATTAAAAGAAGGAGATACAGGATCTCCAGAAGTTCAGATTGCTTTGCTTACCGAAAGAATAAATACTTTGAATGAACACTTAAAGGTAAACAAAAAAGATCACCATTCAAGAAGAGGACTTTTAAAAATGGTTGGACAAAGAAGAGGCTTGCTTAATTATCTCATATCCAAGGACATCGAGAGATACAGAATGATAATTGGAAAGCTTGGAATAAGAAGATAATTCTGACATATAATGAGCGGGTTAAACCGCTCATTATTTATGTTTTTAAAATATAAAGAAGGAAATAATACATTACATATAGAAGTATTCATTTCATGAAAGGAGGTAATAGATTGGAAAAATATAGCATGGAGCTAGGTGGAAGAGAATTGTCGATAGAGGTTGGAAGGATAGCTCAATTAGCTGATGGAGCTGTTGTCCTGACCTATGGCGATACAGTTATTTTAGTTACTGCTTGTGCTTCTGATAAACCAAGAGAAGGAATTGATTTTTTTCCATTAAGCGTAGACTATGAAGAAAGACTTTATGCGGTAGGGAAAATACCTGGAGGTTTTATAAAAAGGGAGGGAAGACCAACTGAAAAGGCAATCCTTTCTTCCAGATTGATAGATAGGCCCATTAGACCATTGTTCCCAAAAGGCTATCGAAATGATGTTCAAATCATTGCAACTGTACTATCTGTAGATCAAGATAATTCCCCAGAAATCGTTGCTATGATAGGCTCTTCAGCAGCATTGTCAATATCTTCAATACCATTTATGGGACCTACGGGTTCTGTTCTTGTAGGACTAATAAATGGTGAATTTGTCTTGAATCCTACAGCAGAACAGAGGGAGATAAGTGATCTGCATCTTGTGGTTTCTGGAACTAAGGATGCCGTAATGATGGTGGAAGCAGGAGGCAATGAAATATCTGAAAATATTATGTTGGAAGCAATTATGTTTGCTCATGATAATATTAAAAAGATAGTGGAATTTATAGAAGAAATTGTATCAAAAATTGGAAAAGAAAAGAAAGATATAATTCTTTCAACTATTGATGAAGAATTAGAGAATGATGTCATAGAATTTGCTCAAGAAAGAATGTTCGAAGCCATAAAGACTGTTGATAAACAACAAAGACAAATAAACATGGACAAAGTTAATGAAGATGCTTTGGCATATTTTGCTGAAAAATATGAAGATAATATTAAAGATGTTGGGGCGGTTTTATACAAGATTACTAAAGAACAGGTTAGAAATCTTATAGTAAACCATAAGACACGACCTGATGATAGGAAGTTGGATGAAATAAGATCAATATCATCAGAAGTAGGAATACTACCTAGAGTTCATGGGTCAGGCCTTTTTACGAGGGGACAGACTCAGGTATTAACTGTTGCAACTTTAGGAGCCTTGGGAGATGTGCAAGTTTTAGATGGTTTAGGTGAAGAAGAATCTAAAAGGTATATGCATCATTATAATTTTCCTCCCTACAGTGTTGGAGAAACAAGGTTTATGAGAGGACCCGGCAGAAGAGAGATAGGACACGGAGCATTAGCTGAGAGAGCATTAGAACCCATGATACCATCTATAGATGATTTTCCTTATACTATAAGGTTAGTATCTGAAGTAGTAAGCTCTAATGGGTCAACCTCCCAAGCAAGTGTCTGTGGGAGCACTTTAGCATTATTAGACGCAGGAGTGCCAATAAAGAAACCTGTAGCAGGAGTTGCCATGGGTCTAATAAAAGAGAAAGAAGAAGTAGCTATTTTAACTGATATTCAAGGCATGGAAGACTTTTTAGGGGATATGGACTTTAAAGTAGCTGGGACAAAAGATGGCATAACAGCAATCCAAATGGATATAAAAATTGCTGGAATAGATAGGTCTATTCTTCAAAGAGCTCTTGAGCAAGCCAGAGTAGGAAGATTATTTATTTTAGATAAAATGAATAGCGTAATCAATTCTCCGCGGGCTGAGTTATCTCCCTATGCACCAAAAATTATTATCACAAGAGTTGATCCTGATAAAATCAGAGATATTATCGGACCAGGAGGAAAGACAATCAATAAAATTATTGCAGAAACAAATGTTAAAATAGATATTGAAGATGATGGTAAAGTATATATCTCTGCTACGGATGCTAAAAATGGACAAATGGCACTGAAAATAATTGAAGGATTAACAAAAGAAGTAACAGAGGGCGAAATATACTTAGGCAAAGTTGTAAGAATAATGACATTTGGGGCTTTTGTTGAGATATTACCAGGGAAGGAAGGCTTAGTTCATATCTCTAAACTAGATAAGAAACGAGTTGAAAAGGTAGAAGATGTTGTTAACGTAGGGGATGAGGTTCTAGTTAAAGTTACAGAAATAGATAGGCAAGGCAGGATAAATCTCTCTCGAAAAGATGCAATAACAGACAGTGAAGAAAACAATCCATCTTCTGACAAGTAGTAGAAACATAAACAATTGTTTATGTTTCTTTTTTGTATTTTAATTTCTCTTTTAGAATATTAATAAGTAAAGATATTCTAGGAGGGTTTTTATGAGGATAATAATATTAAAAAGGAAAACCATAGTAATTGCGGGGATTATTTTCTTTATTTTCAGTATTCTACTGTTTTATATGAAAACAATAAGCATAAACACTTTTAATTTTTTCGATCCTATATATCAAGGTAATCAAACAGATAAAAAAGTTGCATTTGCATGCAATGTGGTTTGGGGAAATGAGTACCTGCCTGATATATTGAGTGAATTAAAAAAGAATAATATTACAATTTCCTTTTTTATTGGCGGCGATTGGGCAGATAAAAATAAAGAATTACTAATGGGAGTATATGCTGATAAACATGAAATAGGAAACCATGGATATAATCATTTAAAACATACCCAGATAAGTGATGAAAAAAATAAAGAAGAGATAATAAGAACTCAGGAAGTAATAAATAGTATTATTGGTGAGAAAACTGAATTATTTGCACCTCCTTACGGGGATTTGGATAAAAGAGTAACCCAGATTGCGGAATCTCTTGGCTATAAGGTAATAATGTGGAGCTTGGATACTATCGATTGGAATACTAAGGATTATACAAAGATATTGGAGAGAGTAAATAAGAGAGTTCATAATGGAGCTATTATACTGATGCATCCTACCGAGTCTACTGTCAAAGCCCTTCCAATAATGATAAATAATCTTAAAAATAGAAACTATGACATTGTAACTGTAAGCCAAGTATTGAGATAGCAATAATAGTGAAATAGTAATAATTGAAAAATATTTTAATTTCCTTTATAATGCATAGGAAAGTATAAACTATCAACACAGGAGGTAAAAGATGTATATAGAACGCAAGCTAAATAACGGTATTAGAATTGTAGCAGAAGAAATTAAATATGTAAATTCTGTCTCTTTAGGTATATGGGTTAAAGTTGGCTCAAGATATGAAGATGTGAATAATAATGGGGTATCCCACTTTATTGAGCATATGTTGTTTAAAGGCACAAAAAAAAGGACTTCTAAAGAAATTGCCAATTCTATTGATAAAATAGGTGGTCAATTAAATGCATTTACGGCTAAAGAATGCACATGCTTTTATGCTAAGGTTTTGGATACTCATTTTGATATAGCTCTGGATATATTAGCAGATATGTTTTTTAATTCCGCCTTTTCAGAAACAGAAATTGAAAAAGAAAAAGGTGTGGTTTTAGAAGAAATAAGCATGTATGAGGATTCACCTGAGGATTTAGTGCATGATATATTCACACAATCTGTTTGGGCTGAAAACCCTCTAGGGATGCCTATATTGGGCACAGAGGATACTTTGAAGGAGCTTAAAAGAAAGGATATAATTGATTATTTCGATATAAATTATACACCAGAAAATATCGTTGTTTCAGTTGTAGGAAACTTTAAAGAAAAATATATATTAGATGAGATTGAAAAATTCTTTTCAGATTATAAACCGGCTAAAATAGACAGAAAAATTATTGACAAACCTGCATTTGTTCCTAATCACAAACACAAAAAAAAGGATACGGAACAGGCTCATCTTTGCATGGGCTTTAATGGCATAGAGCTTGGCAATAAATATACTTATCCATTATTGGTTATGAATAATATTTTTGGCGGAGCTATGAGCTCAAGGCTTTTCCAGAAAATCCGTGAAGAGAAAGGTCTTGCTTATTCTGTATTTTCTTATCCATCATCATATACTGATTGTGGAATATTGTCTATATATGCAGGAATGAAACCCAATCAGCTAGACTTTGTTATTGATCTCATAAACGAAGAAATAAGGGAAATAAAGGAAAAGGGAATAACTGAAAATGAGCTATATGATTCGAAAGAACAAATAAAGGGAAGCTACATACTTGGCCTTGAAAGCACAAGCGGAAGAATGATTTCCATAGGAAAATCCGAACTATTGCTTGATAGAATCTATTCTCCTAAGGAAATTACAGAATTTATTGACGCTGTTACTATGAATGATATTAATCATGTTATAGACGTTATTTTTAATACTAAAAAAATGGGTACAGCTATCATTGGACCAAATAAGAGCACAAACATTTACTAAGGCGGATATTGATATGAATATGAAAATAAATATAAAAAGAATAGAAAAAGACTTTGCAGGGGATTTTATTTTACCTGATTATGCAACATCAGGTTCCGCTGGTATAGATTTATATGCCTGCATTAAAGAACCAGTTGTAATAGAATCAAATCATATAAAGAGCATCCCTACAGGCATAGCAATACATATAAATGATAATAATGTAGGGGGATTTGTTTTTCCTAGGAGTGGCTTAGCAGCAAAAAATGGCATATCTCTTATAAATTCCGTTGGCGTTATCGATTCGGACTATACAGGAGAAATTATTTGCCCTATGATTAATCATAGCCAAACAGATTATATAGTAAACCCTGGTGATAGGATAGCGCAAATTGTATTCATGCCCGTGATTTCTGCTGAATTTTTACTAACAGATAAATTAGAAAATACGAAGAGGGGATCAGGGGGGTTTGGATCTACCGGTAAATAGTTGGAATAAACCTCTATGCAATAATCATATAATATTAAAGACAAGCAAAAGAGATTAATATTGTATAGAGGTGGGTTATATGAGGTTAAGCAAGCTATATGGAAAGGAAATTGTTACACTTCCTGATTGTGAAAGACTTGGGTATTTAGGAGATTGTGATATGTTAATCGATAGCGAGACAGGAAAAATTAAATCTTTAATAATCCCCGAGAGCAAAGGATTTTTTTCATTTCTTATTGATAAGAGATACTTAGAAATCCCTTGGGAGAGAATAAAAAAAGTTGGAAGCGACATGATTATAATTGATTTAGCAGACATATTGAAATAAATATTTAATACTAATGCGGAGTTCCATGGAGCTCCGCATTAGTATTTTCTTCACAAATCCAGATTAAAAAACATAATATATACTAGTTTAATTTTGGGAGCTGAGTGATTTGACAAACATGAAAAGTAATAAGATCCTAATCCTTGGCGGCGATAAAAGAATTGAAGAATTAATAAAGCTGTGCTGTGAAGAAGGATATGCTGTTTCATCTTATGGACATGAGAGTATGAATGATAAGATGGTCAAAGAGTATGAAACATTAGAAGAAGGTATAAGTAATAATGATACTATAATCGGTCCTATACCATTTAACTGCGGAGATAAGATCAATATGAAATTATCAAAAAAAAATGTTTCTGTGAATGCCTTTATAAGTTTGATGAACAAATATAAAACATTGATTTTAGGCTCTCCTGATTCTTATTTTACTAATTTGGCACAGAAGATGGATATTAAGTATTACGATTATAATAAAGACGAGTGTTTTCAAATAGCTAATGCTTCATCTACTGCTGAAGGAGCCATATCAATAATAATAAATGAGAGAAATAAAACTATATATGGAAGTAATATTTTAATTTTAGGTTATGGACGAATTGGAAAGATATTGTCCAATTATCTAAAAATATTTAACCCTAATTTATACGTATTTGCTAGAAAGGATGCAGATATTACCTGGACTAACATTAACGGGCATAAGGGGTTAAAAGTGCATGAGCTTGAAAGCTTTATTAGCAATATAGATATTATTATAAATACTATACCAGCTGCAATCATCTCAAAGGAATTAATTGATAAAACTAATAAGGATATTCTAATCATTGATTTGGCATCAAAACCTGGTGGTTTAGATCATAATTATGCTATTGAAAAAGGACTAAAAACCATTCATGCATTAGGTCTTCCTGGGAAGATAGCTCCTAAATCAGCAGCCAAAGTCATATTTAATACTATATTAAAGAATGTTTAAATAATAATATAAGGAGGTTCGCCATGAACATTGAAGGTTATAATATAGGTTTTGCAATAACAGGCTCTTTTTGTACTTATGGTAAGATTATAAGTGAAATCGAAAAGTTAGTTGATGCAAAAGCCAATGTAATTCCTATTTTTTCTATAAATGCCTCTACTATGGATACCAGATTTGGAAAGGCAGAAGAATGGATCGATAAAATTGAAGAAACAACAGGCAATAAAAGTATTTTAACTGTTCAAGAAGCAGAACCCATTGGACCAAATAATCTATTAGATGTCTTAACAATAGCGCCTTGCACAGGCAATACTATTGCCAAACTTGCAAATGCAATAACAGATACTCCGGTATTGATGGCAGCAAAGGCTCACCTAAGAAATATGAAGCCCCTTGTTATAGGAATTTCCACTAATGATGGATTAGGGATGAATGCAAAAAATCTTGGAATTTTGCTTAATACTAAGAATTACTATTTTGTTCCTTTTGGACAGGATAGCCCCTATGTAAAATTTAATTCTCTGGTTGCTAGAATGGATATGATACTGCCTACAATCGAAATGGCTATAGAAGGAAAACAAATTCAGCCCTTAATTGTTCAAAACATATTATAATTAAAGCGAGAGGATATTATGAAGCTTATTGTACAAAAATTCGGAGGTACTTCAGTTGCAAATCAAGAAAGAAGAAATATGGTTGTAAATAAGGTTGAATTTGCAAAGAAAAAGGATTATTTCCCTGTAGTAGTAGTGTCCGCAATTGGCAGAAATGGAGACCCATATGCAACTGATACTTTAATAAATCTTGCAAAATCCGTAGGCATAGAAACAAGCCCAAGAGAGCTGGACTTGCTGATGTCCTGCGGAGAAATAATATCTTGTGTAGTGTTGTCTAATACATTAAAAAGAATGGGATATGAATGTAAGGTATTAACCGGTGGGCAAGCAGGAATAATTACTGATGATAATTACGGAGATGCCGAGGTACTCAAGGTAGAGCCAGAAAAAATTCTAGATTGCATTGAAAATAATATTATTCCCATTGTTGCAGGCTTCCAAGGTATAACAGAGGATGGAAATATTACGACATTAGGCAGAGGCGGAAGTGATGTAACTGCATCAATAATTGGAGAGGCAATAAATGCGGAAATTGTGGAAATTTATACCGATGTGGATGGCGTGATGACCGCTGACCCTGCCATTGTACCAGATGCCAAAGTAATGGATACAGTATTTTATAATGAAATTTTTCAAATGGCTGAATATGGAGCAAATGTTATACACCCTAGAGCCGTTGAAATTGCGATGAGAAGCAATATACCCCTTCTAATTAAAAGCGCATTGACAGAAAATACAGGAACCTTGATAACAAATTATGATAAATCCAGAAGGTACAGATATGATAAAAATGACAAGCTCATTACAGCAATTGCACAGATAGACAATAGAACTCAGTTTAGAATTAAGTTTGATGGATCTACTAATCAATATGAAAGAGATAATATATTGTTTAATATCATTGCAGCAGAAAATATTAGCATTGATATGATAAATATATATCCTGATACAAAGATATTTATCATAGATAGCATAAATAGCTCTAAATTGGTGAGTATATTAAAATCCCAAAGCTACAACTTTGATGTCACACCTAATTGCACCAAAGTTACTATAATTGGCAACAAAATGAGAGGAATACCAGGTGTAATGGCAAAGGTAATTGAAGGACTAAGTGAAAGCAAGATTGAGGTGCTTCAAACTTCTGATTCTCACACGACTATATCTTGCCTTATTAAAAGTGAAAACACTAATATAGCAGTAAATGCTCTGCATGAAAAGTTTGAACTAGGAAAAACTAAATGATTATGACATCACAAATTTTATTGTTTAGATATAGTATTAAGACTTTTGTATTTGCATACTAAAATTGCAAATAGGTAAAAATACAGTAAACAAAAAATTTAGGAGTGGAAAGCATTGCATAATGAATACTTAGCTGGGCAGAATGCCGAAGAGCATGAAAAACCAGTTGAAAACATTCCAACAGAGACGATAAAAGAGTTGGGAGAAGTTAAAATACCAGAATTCAAAAGTAACATTCATGTTATGACTATAATAGGGCAAATAGAAGGTCATATAATGCTGCCTCCCCAGAACAAAGCTACAAAATATGAGCATATTATACCACAAATTGTAGCAGTTGAAGAAAGCAACGAAATAGAAGGACTGCTTTTAATCTTAAATACAGTAGGCGGTGATGTGGAAGCAGGTTTGGCCATTGCTGAGTTAATAAACTCAATGAGTAAACCTACTGTTTCGATAGTATTAGGTGGCGGTCATAGTATAGGTGTGCCTTTAGCGGTATCAACACATTATTCATATATAGCGCCTACGGCTACAATGACAATACATCCTATCAGAATGAATGGACTCATAATAGGAGTTCCCCAGACTTATGATTACTTTAATAAGATGCAAGAAAGAATAATAAATTTTATAACGGATCACAGCAATATCAAGAAACCTACATTAAAAAAGCTTATGTTTACTACAAGTGAAATGGCTAATGATGTAGGTACAGTCTTAGTAGGCACAGAAGCAGTGAAATATGGATTGATAGATGAAGTTGGAGGATTAAAAAACGCGCTAAGGAAACTACGCAATTTAATAGAAAAAGAATAAAAGTCAAATGCAATTATAAAACATTTATAGTTGCATTTGACTTTATCTAAAGGATTTTTGCTATTTATGTAGAATTTAATTTTGGGGTGATATTTTGGCTAAAAATAAAAAAACAACAAGATTAAAATACGATATAATGGGAATTCTCGCCATACTTGCAGCAATTTATCTCTATATCTGCATATTTGATAAAAATTCTGGTTTAGCGGGAGAATATATCAAAAAAATATTATTTGGAGTATTTGGCATTGGGTCATATTTTTTCCCTCTATTGATACTCATTTTTGGTATTGCAGCTTTTTACCTGAAGGATAAGATAAAGCTTAACATAAAATTCTATTCATTCTGTTTGGCTTTTGTCACACTTTTAGTACTTTTATATTTAATAAATATAAATATATTTCAAGAAACTAGTTTGGATTATATAGAGAGCCTAATAGAGGCCTATGAGCTTGGAACACAGAGCATAGGAGGCGGGATCATTGGAGCGGCATTAGGCTGTTTTATGGTTAAAATTGTTGGGACAATGGGAACAGCTATTGCTATTTCAGGTTTATTTATCATATCCATAATAATGTTTACCGGTATTACAGCTGCTTCTCTTTTTAACAATGCAAAAGCATTTTTTGTTAAAATATTTTTATACCTAAAACCAAAAAAAACTTTTAATAAAAAAAGTATAAAAGGAATAAAAAAAGAACGACCAGTAGACGAAATAGCTTATGATTATGCTGATAGAGATGAGATAATTAATACCCAAAAAGTAAAGATTATTGATTTTACCAAGGAATTTGATAATAACTTTCAGCCTAAAACTAAAGAAGTCATCAGTAGGGCTCAACCTGATAATATGAAGGAAAAAATAACTTCGAGCAACCCACAACATTATCCTCATTATAATCTGCCTAGCACCTCATTGCTGTTTCCTCCCCAAGAAGGCAAGGGAGGAAATATGAAAAAAGAAATAATGAATAATATAAAAATATTGGATGAGACATTAAAAAACTTTAATGTGGATGCAACAGTTTCACAAGTGAGTGTTGGTCCCTCTATTACCAGATATGAGCTTCAGCTTAGTCCGGGAGTGAAGGTTAGTAAAATTGTTAACTTGGCAGATGACATTTCATTAAGTATGGCTTCTCAGGGAATAAGGATTGAAGCTCCTATACCGGGTAAGGCGGCTGTCGGAATTGAAGTCCCTAATAAAGAGATTACAACAGTATATATCAAAGATGTAATTGAGTCAGAAGAATTTAATAAAAGCAAATCAAATATTGCTTTTGCATTAGGCAGAGATGTGGCGGGAAGCAATATTATTGCAGATATAAGCAAAATGCCTCATCTTTTGATTGCAGGAGCTACAGGCGCAGGTAAGAGTGTTTGTATCAATACTATTATTGCTAGCATATTATTTAGAGCCGCACCAGATAAGGTGAAGTTGCTAATGATCGATCCAAAGGTGGTAGAATTAAGCGTATATAATGGCATACCTCATCTATTGGTACCGGTAGTAACAGACCCTAAAAAAGCCGCAGGAGCGCTAAATTGGGCTGTCTTGGAGATGACTGAAAGATACAAGAGCTTTGCCTCAAAAAATGTACGTGACATAAATGGTTACAATGCATTATTTCAAGAAGAAATTGATAAATTGCCTCAGATTATTATTATAATCGATGAATTATCTGATTTGATGATGGTTGCACCGGGTGATGTAGAAGATGCCATATGCCGACTGGCACAAATGGCAAGGGCGGCAGGCATACATCTTGTTGTAGCTACACAAAGACCTTCGGTAGATGTAATAACAGGACTTATTAAAGCAAATATTCCTTCCAGAATATCTTTTGCGGTATCTTCCCAAGTAGACTCTAGGACCATATTGGATATGGGAGGAGCAGAAAAATTGTTAGGAAAAGGAGATATGCTATTCTACCCTGTTGGGGAATCCAAACCAATAAGAGTTCAGGGAGCATTTATTTCTGAAAAAGAAGTAGAAGCTATTGTTGATTTCATCAAAGGACAAGTTTCTCCATCTTATGTTGATGGAATTATAAAAGAATATGACAATGATGAGAATGAAGAAGATGAAGGGGAAGTTGATGAGCTTCTGAATGATGCAATAACCATGGTGGTTGAAAACGGTCAGGCATCTATACTTATGCTTCAGAGGCGTTTAAAAATAGGCTATAGCAGAGCAGCTAGGATTATTGACCAAATGGAAGAACGCCGAATAATTGGAGGATTTGAGGGAAGCAAGCCAAGAAAAGTGCTAATAAGTAAAGAACAGTGGAGAGATATGTAATTAAACATAAAAAGAAATCGGTATATGGCGCAATACTGAGAAATAAAGAGAGATATGATTATATAATGATGCATTTAGTAAATACAGTCAAATATGGCCATTTTTATTGCCTGGGAAATCAATAAAAACTAATTTTGACTAATGATTTTAGCTGTATTATACTTTACATAGCTTGAATAAGGAGAGATGTTTATAAATGTATGTTGCTATGGTTTCATTAGGTTGTGCAAAGAACCTGATAGACTCTGAAGTTATGATAAACATTCTAAAAAATGAAAATTATGAAATTATTACCAATCCAAAGCTAGCTGATATAATAATCATAAATACATGTGGTTTTATTGAGAAAGCGAAGCAGGAGTCGATAGATACAATAATTGAGATGGGTCAGTATAAAGAATTTGGTAAATGCAAGGTATTAATTGCTACAGGCTGTTTATCTGAAAGATATAAGGAAGAATTGTTAGAGGAGATGCCAGAGCTTGATGCTATTGTTGGGACAGGAGATTACAAATCAATAGCACAAGTGATTGGACAATCATTACAAGGTAAAAAAGTATCTTTATATGGAAATCAAGAAAAGGTTGATATCGATGTACTTGATAGGTATGTTTCCACAGCTAAACATACCTCATATTTGAAGATTGCTGAAGGCTGTGATAATAAGTGTACCTATTGCATCATACCTTCTCTTAGAGGCAAATACAGAAGCAGAAAATTTGACGAGATAACGAAAGAAGCAAAGCTGTTGGCTTCTAAAGGTACAAAGGAACTGATTGTTATAGCACAGGACACCTCTGTCTACGGTAGAGATTTATATGGAAAGCTCATGTTGCCTAAACTATTAAGAGAAATTGCAAAGATTCAAGGAATAGAATGGATAAGGCTAATGTATGCTTATCCAGATGAATTTACTGATGAGCTTATTCACACTATGGCCTCTGAGGAAAAAATATGTAAGTATATTGACATACCCATTCAGCATGGTAGCAATAGTATACTAAAACTTATGGGTAGATATACAACTAAGGAAAAGATTGCGGATTTATTATCTAAATTAAGGCAAGCTATTCCTAATATAGCTATAAGGACAACCTTTATTGTGGGCTTTCCCGGAGAAAATGAAGAAAGCTTTGAAGAAATGGTTGATTTTATACAAAAGTTTGAATTTGATAAATTAGGAGTTTTTACTTATTCAAGAGAAGAGAATACTCCTGCTTATAATTTACCTAATCAAATTGACGAAGATATAAAGCTTCAGAGACAAGAGGTCTTAATGTCATTACAAATGGATATTTCATTAAAGAGGAATAGAAGTTGTGTAGGCAAAACATTAAAAGTCCTTGTAGAAAATTTTGAGGATGGTCAGTATATTGGCAGAACATATAGAGATGCACCTGAGATTGATGGCCTAGTGTATTTCACATCAAATAGAAAGATTGAAATTGGTGATTTTGTTTATGTATTAATAACTGATGCCACAGATTATGATTTATTAGGAGAGAACGCAGATGAACATAGCAAATAAAATTACAGTCTCAAGAATAATATTAATACCAATTTTTATGCTATTTATGCTGCTTGATATTTCATATAACATGGAAATAGCGCTTGTTCTTTTTTTAATAGCATCTATTACAGATAAGCTAGATGGGTATTACGCTAGGAAATATAATTTGATTACAGATTTGGGAAAGTTTTTAGATCCTTTGGCTGATAAGCTACTCGTTTCAGGAGCTTTGCTTGTATTTATCCAATTAGGTAAAATACAAGCATGGATTGTTTTTGTAATATTAGCTAGGGAATTTGCAGTTACAGGACTCAGAGGTATAGCTGCAAATAAAAATATAGTCATAGCCGCTAGCAATTTTGGTAAATTTAAAACAGTCATTCAAATTATTTCTATAGTGATTTTATTTTTAAATAACTATCCCTTTTATATGATCAATATACCTATGGATGTAATATTTATATATCTTTCCATGCTTATTACTGCTGCTTCAGGAGCAGACTATTTTATGAAATATATAAAAGCTATAAAAAATTAATATGCGAGAGGTAATAAAATGAATTGTGAAATAATAGCTGTAGGAACAGAGTTGCTTTTAGGGGATATCGTTAATACAAATGCTCAATTTTTATCACAAAAGTTATCTTCCTTAGGATTAGATGTATATCATCAAGTCGTAGTTGGGGATAATCTAGGAAGATTGGTAGAAGCAATAAAATTAGCAAGCAGCAGATCAGATATAATAATTACCACAGGCGGGTTAGGACCGACGGATGATGATATTACCAAATTAGGTTTAGCCAAAGCCCTAGGTGTGGAAATGGTATTGGAATTGAATTCACTGGAAAGAATCAAAAGCCATTTTATAGGATATGGCAAACCTATGCCCATTATTAATGAAAGACAAGCATATATCCCAGTTGGCTGCAAAGCAGTAGCTAATGATAATGGCACAGCACCAGGAATCATAGGAGAATATGGCAAAAAAACTTATATATCATTACCCGGACCTCCGAGAGAAATGATTCCTATGTTTGAAGAAAAAATAATGCCATATTTAAAGCAGAAATCAAATTATATTATTAAATCCCATACCTTGAAAGTAATTGGTATAGGAGAATCAGCTATTCAAGAGTGTCTTGGAGATATTATAATAGGTCAATCAAACCCTACAGTGGCGCTTTATGCAAAGGATGGAGAAGTGCAAATAAGAATAACCGCAAAAACTCAAGATGAAGGTTTAGCGTATGAAAGAATAAAAGCTGTCGAAAAGCAAATACGCTCTATCCTAGGTATCAACATTTATGGTTCTGATGAAGACACACTGGAATCAGTAATTAATAGTTTACTTCAAGATAAGAATAAAACCATAGCCTTTGCTGAATCTTGTACAGGAGGATTGATTTCTAGCAGATTTACTGATATACCAAATGCATCAGCAAGTTATATAAATGGAGTAGTATGCTACAGCAACGATGCAAAAATTAATATGCTAGGTGTAAATAAAGAAACTTTAATCAAATATGGTGCTGTAAGCATGGAAACTGCAGAGGAAATGGCATTGGGAATTAAGAAAATTTCTAATACAGATATAGGAGTATCTATAACAGGCATAGCAGGGCCTAGCGGTGGAAGCGATACAAAACCTGTAGGTCTATGTTTTATTGGATTAGCTATTGATGATATTGTAAAAACCTATTCTTATATATTTAATGGAAACAGACGTAGAATTAAGTGGCAAGCCAGTACAAAGGCCCTGGATATTCTGCGCAGAACAATTTTGGACATTGAAGTCAAATAATTATTCTTTATATTATTTGACTTATATAAAAGATTAATATATAATTAAATAAGAACAAATGTTCGTATAAGGGGAGGTGCAGCAGGCTAACCTGCGAATACTTATGACAGATAAAAAGAAAGCTTTGGAAGCTGCCATAAGCCAAGTTGAGAAACAGTTTGGCAAAGGCTCAATAATGAAATTGGGCGAAAATACTAGATTAAATCTGGAATTTATATCTACAGGTGCTTTAGATTTAGACATCGCTCTTGGAATAGGAGGGGTTCCAAGAGGAAGAGTAGTAGAAATATTTGGACCCGAATCCTCCGGTAAGACTACTGTTGCTTTGCATATTATTGCTGAAGCTCAAAAAAATGGTGGTGATGCCGCCTTCATAGATGCTGAGCATGCTCTAGACCCTGTTTATGCGAAAAATCTTGGCGTAGACATTGACAATCTGATAGTATCCCAACCTGACACCGGTGAACAAGCTTTAGAGATTTGCGAAACATTGGTAAGAAGTGGTGCTATAGATGTAATAGTAATAGATTCTGTTGCTGCCTTAGTACCCAAAGCCGAAATTGATGGCGATATGGGCGATTCGCATGTAGGTTTACAAGCAAGACTGATGTCTCAAGCTTTGAGAAAATTGTCTGGTGCTATCAATAAATCTAAAACCACTGCTATTTTTATTAATCAACTTAGAGAAAAGGTTGGAGTAATGTTTGGAAATCCTGAAGTCACACCTGGCGGGCGAGCTTTAAAATTTTATGCTTCCGTTAGATTGGATGTTAGAAGGGTTGAAACCATAAAGCAAGGTAATGATATGATAGGAAGCAGAACCCGAGTTAAAGTAGTAAAGAATAAAGTTGCCCCCCCATTTAGGCAAGCAGAATTTGATATTATGTATGGAGAAGGTATTTCTAAAGAAGGCAGTATATTAGATGTAGCTGTTAATAATGATATAATTCTAAAAAGTGGTGCTTGGTATTCTTATGGAGATATCAGACTCGGGCAAGGTAGAGAAAATGCAAGGCAATACTTAAAGGATAACCCTGAGATTACTAAAGAAGTTGAGGCAAAGGTTAGAGAGATTAATAATTTCGGATTATCTAAAGCTAAGGCATCTTCAGAAGATGAACCTGCGATAAATACAGAAGATTAATTAATTAAATAATTTATTAGCGCATAATGGAAAATCCATATGCGCTAAAGTTTTGTATATGGAGGAACTTTATGGATACCAAAAAAGCTTATAACTATTGCATAAGGCTTTTAGCGATTGGAGATAGAACTTCTGCAGAAATAATACTAAAGCTAAAACAAAAGAATTATACGGATGACATAATTGATGAAGTCGTATGTAAGTTGAAGGATTATGGGTACATTAATGATGAGAAATACATAGAAAGATGGATAAAATATAAATCAAATCAGCCGGGAATGAGCAAAAAAACAATGTATTATAAATTGATTCGAAAAGGTTTGGATAAGGAGCTTTTAAAGTGCAAGTTTTGTGAAATGCCTATAAATGACTATGACTCTGCATTGGCTTCTGCTGAAAAAAAACTAAGATCACTAAAGGGAGATAATAAGACAAATAGAATAAAGCTTTTCTCATTTCTTGCAGGTAAAGGATATAGCATAGATACTTGCAATAAGGTTATTGATGAGTTGTTGGAGCAAGACTAAATTCCTGCAACTTGACAAAAAAAGCTAAAAGATATAGAATTATTTTGATATGGTGTATCAAAGGAATTATAAAGAATATGTATAGTCTTAAATAATTATATATTGAAAGGCTAAGGAGGTGAAAAAACTATAGAAAACCCTGTTATATATGTAGCAGTTGGATTTGTAAGTCTTGTTCTTGGGTATTTTATTAGAAGATATATTGCTGAATCAAAGTTTAAAAATGCAGAAGAAGCAGCAAAAAAAATAGTGGATGATGCCCAGAAGGATGCGGAGACAAGGAAAAAGGAAGTTTTACTTGAAGCAAAAGAAGAGATTCATAAATTAAGATCTGAATTAGACAGAGAAACTAAAGACAGAAGAAATGAAATTCAGAGAATAGAAAGAAGGCTCCTGCAAAGAGAAGAGCTTTTTGATAAAAAGATTGATGCTGTTGAGCAAAGAGAAGAAGTATTAAGCAAAAAGCAAAAAGAAGCCCAAAAGGTTTATGATGAAGTTCAAGAATTATACAATAAACAATTGAAAGAACTAGAACATATATCAAACTTGTCATCCGAAGAAGCCAGACAACTGCTTCTGAATGATATTGAGAAGCAAATCAGACATGAAGCTGCTATGATGATCAAAGATATTGAATCAAAAGCGAAAGAAGAAGCTGATAGAAAATCAAAAGAAATAATAGCATATGCTATTCAGAAGAATGCTGCTGATCATGTAGCAGAGACCACAGTATCTGTTGTTTCATTGCCAAATGATGAGATGAAAGGCAGAATCATAGGAAGAGAAGGAAGAAATATTAGGACATTAGAAACTCTAACAGGAGTGGATTTAATTATTGATGATACACCGGAAGCCGTTATTTTGTCCGGTTTTGACCCGATTAGGAGAGAAATAGCTCGAGTAGCTTTGGAAAAGCTGATAATTGACGGCAGAATACATCCAGCAAGAATTGAAGAAATGGTTGAGAAAGCCAAAAAAGAAGTAGAGAATTATATTCGAGAGCAAGGAGAGCAAGCCACATTTGATACTGGAGTACATGGATTGCATCCTGAAATCATTAAATTGCTTGGCAGGCTAAGATTCAGAACAAGCTATGGACAAAGTGTACTGAATCATTCCATCGAAGTATCCCATTTAGCAGCAGCTATGGCCGCTGAATTAGGAGCTGATGTAAATCTTGCTAAAAGAGCAGGTTTATTGCATGATATAGGTAAAGCAGTAGACCACGAAGTTGAAGGACCACATGTACAAATTGGTGCTGATTTAGCAAAGAAGTATAAAGAATCTGTTGAAGTAGTTCATGCTATATCTGCCCATCATGGCGATGTGGAAGCAAAAACTGTTGAAGCTGTACTGGTGCAGGCAGCAGATGCAATTTCTGCAGCAAGGCCCGGTGCTAGAAGAGAAACATTGGAATCCTATATTAAAAGATTGGAGAAACTTGAGGAAATAGCAAATTCCTTTGATGGGGTAGAAAAATCTTTTGCTATTCAAGCCGGTAGAGAAATAAGAATAATGGTAAAACCTGAAGATATAAGTGATTCTGAAATTGTTTATATTGCAAGGGATATAGTAAAGAGAATTGAAAATGAACTTGAATATCCTGGTCAGATTAAAATAAATGTTATTAGGGAAACAAGGGCAATTGAATATGCAAAATAAAAAAGGACGGCGGAAGCCGTTCTTTTTAAATATATTTTTATTATGGTTTACAATTTTACGTATTTTGATAAACTAAATTTATACTAATTGATTAATAATTATTATATAACAGTTTAATAAAAGAAACTTGAATGGGAGGATAATGAGTTGATAATTTTGTTTATAGGAGATATATTTGGCAGGACAGGTAGAAAAATTATTAAAGAGAATTTGTATAGAATTAAAGAAGAATATGCTGTAGATTTAGCTATTGCTAATGGAGAAAATAGTGCAGGCGGAGTGGGTATTACGAAAGACATCTATGACGATCTACTAAGTTATGGAATAGATATAATTACCTTAGGTAATCATGCTTGGGCACAAAAAAAAATATTTGATTTTATAGACGATGCAGAAAGTCTTATTAGACCAGCAAATTATCCCCCTGGAACACCTGGTAAGCCTTATACAATAATAGAGGTAAAAAATAGGAAAGTAGCTATAATAAACATGTGCGGAAGAGTATTTATGGAATGCATTGAATGTCCATTTAAAACTATTGAAAATATACTTCTAGAAATTGAGAATAAAGCAGATATAAAAATATTGGATTTCCATGCGGAGGCTACCTCAGAAAAAGTAGCCATGGGTTGGTTTTTGGATGGTAGGATAACAGCTATGTTTGGTACCCATACTCATATACAGACTGGAGATGAACGAATATTGCCAAAGGGCACAGGTTACATAACTGATGTAGGAATGACCGGACCTTTAAATTCAGTGCTTGGAGTAAAAAAGGATATAATAATTAAAAAGTTTGTAACTAATCTTCCGGGAAAATTTGAAGTTGAAGAAGATTCAGGCCAATTCAATGGGGTTATTTTAGAAATTGATGAAAACAACATAGCAAACAGCATAAAAAGATTAAATTTAGTAGAATTTGCTAATTAAAAAAGGATTTTCACATTATATGTAGAATAATTTGGATGTATTACTAAATATATGTTGTTTTAAGGGGGCATTATTAATGGAAGTATTGAAAGTATCATCGAAATCAAATCCAAACTCAGTAGCCGGAGCTTTAGCTGGAGTTATAAGAGAAAAGGGAGGAGCTGAGATTCAAGCTATCGGTGCTGGTGCACTTAATCAAGCAGTAAAAGCAGTAGCGATAGCAAGAGGATTTGTAGCTCCAAGTGGCTTGGATCTGGTATGTGTGCCAGCATTTACCGATGTAGAGATTGACGGGGAAGAAAGAACAGCAATAAAGCTGATAATCAGCTCTAGATAGAGATTATATAACCAAAAACAAAAGCACTTGAAAGTGCTTTTGTTTTTGGTTATATAGCCTTTTTTATTAACATATATTAATTTTTAAATAAGTAGGGTATAATTCTGTAATAGGGGTGCTTATATGGAATATGCTGATTTACATGTACATACTAATGCATCAGATGGCCTTTTAACACCTGAAGAGGTAGTTGATTGGGCTTTCAAAAAGAGACTTCGCGCGGTAGGTATTACTGATCATGATACGGTGTCGGGAGTAGAAGCTGCAATCAAAAGTAATAATGCGCCTGAAAAATTAGAAATTGTTCCAGGCATTGAGCTTAATACAGAATATGACGGACAAGAAATTCACATGCTTGGCTACTATATTGACTACAAGGCTTCGTGGTTTTTGGATGTTTTGGAAAAAATGCAGCAGTCAAGATATGACCGAGCTGTAACCATGATTGAAAAATTAAATTATCTAGGAATTAAAATAGATTTAAAGCAAGTGGAAGATATATCAAAAGGCAGTAGCATAGGACGTCCTCACATAGCTCGTGCTATGTTGGAGAGAGGTTATATAGATAGCATAGCAAGTGCATTTAATAAATATATTGGCATTGGCTGTCCTGCTTATGTGGAAAGGTTTAAGTTTGCTACGAAGGATGCAATTGACATAATAAAAGATGTGGGCGGAGTATCAGTTATAGCCCATCCAGGGCTTATATTTGATAGAAAAATTATATTAAGAGTTCTGAACTTAGGGGTAAAAGGCATTGAGGTTTATCACCCAAAGCATGATCAAGATATGGTCAAGTACTTATACTATTTAGCCAAAGATAGAAAGCTTTTTATGACCGGAGGCACTGATTGCCATGGAATAAAGCAAAATGGGCAACCGATTATGGGGAATATATCTATCGATTATAATAAAGTTTTGGATTTGAAAAAGGCTTTACGTTTAGCAGAAAATAAAAGTTAAATAAAAAAATCTTCATGAATTCATGAAGATTTTTTTATTGTCAATTTATAACATTTCAATAAAAGCAGATACTCTTGTTTTGATTTGTCCAAGATCGGATTTTGAATAATCGGTTTCCATAGCCATATATGGTAGCCCGGCACCATTTACAAGCTTCTTAATTTCTCTTTTTTCTACACTATAAGGATGACATGTTTGTAATACTATTTCTATGACACCGTCAATTCTGAATTCTTTCAATAATCCCGGAATCATTTCCATACGCCTTGGGTTTGGGGACATGACAGAGCAGCCTATATCTAAGTAGCGTTCAGCAATAGCACTAACAATATCATCTGCGCTTTCATCAACCATATTTCTAACAGGTTTGATACCACCACAATTTTCAAAGCATACAACAACACCGCCATTGGTTTCAATGGAGTTTATTACCTTATCTAAAACACCCCCAATTGGGCAACCTGTTACGAGAATTCTTTTTGCATCTTTTTCAACAGGTCTGTTACCTTCTTCATAAGCTTTCTTTGTGCTGTCTATTAAATCACACAGCTTCTTGCAGTTTTCTTCCAAATCGAAACTGAAACCAGCACCTTCAATTACCTTATACATATCATAGCCTTTGATTGCAGGTGGATCTAATTTGCCTAATTCTAGGAATTCACAGTATAGTTTTCTTATTCTATTTCTCAGAGCAGCAGCTTTTATTAATTTTTCTTCTGTAATTTCAACACCGAATTTTTCTTCTAGAGTTTTAATTAAGCGACGTAATTCGCTTTCCCACATTTTTGGAGCATAATCTCTGTCAATACCTTGGGGTAGCTGTAGAATATATGTGTCTTTAATTTCTCCCAAGAGTTCATACATTTTCTTTTTTCCATCACAGGTTGTTTCACCGATGATGATATCGGAGAAATAGGTATAAGGACATTTATCTGATACAGCAAAGCCATAACTTGACTTAATCAATGGACATAGATTTTTTGGAAGATCCGCTTCTGCATCTATTATGGTTTCATCGCTCATGCCACATAAACCAACTGGGTGAAGACCAGCTGCGTCTAATATTTCAAGAGGTGTAAATGTACAAAAAACTCCGGCAACCTTACCGCCATTTTCTTTTATTTCTTTAACCTTTAAGAAACCATTTTTTCTTGCATCTGCATATTCTTCAAATCTTTTTGGTAAATTTATATTTGTCATGATAAACCTCCTAAGTTCTATTTTAATGACTTAGCCAAGAGAGCAGCTCCAACTGCGCCTGCATATCGACCTAATGGGCTAGAAATTACAGCAGCCTCTAGTTTGTCTGATAAAGATTCTATTATGTAATCGTTTTCACAAAGACCGCCTGTCAAGTAAAAGTTGTTATTGGAGGACGCATGCTTACCGCAAAGCGATTTTACCTTATTTGTTATGGATTCTATCACGCCGAAAGCGATATTTTGCTTAGACTGCCCGCTCCCAATTAGGCTAATGACTTCAGATTCAGCAAAAACCGTACACATAGAGCTTATGGTAATACCGGAACCTGTTCTAGCTAAATTGCTAAGCTCGGATAAACTGACACCGAGAGTGTTTGCCATAATCTCTAAAAATCGACCTGTTCCAGCAGAGCATTTATCATTCATAATAAAGTCAACGACTTGTCCCCCAGCAATAGATATGATTTTTGTATCTTGTCCGCCGATGTCAATTACTGTGCAAGCATCTGTATTAAACAAATAAGCTGCACCTTTGCCATGGCAAGTAATTTCAGTGACAGTTTTATTGGCGTAGGGAACAGAAACACGACCGTAACCAGTTGCCACGAATTTGCTGTTATCAGCTTTCACGCCAACTTCGGCAAGGTTCTCCTTGATTCTATTAGCAGTTTCCAAGCTGCTCCAACCTGTAGGCATGACATCTTTGTATATTATTTCACTATTTTTATTTAAAACGATTGCTTTTGCAGAGGTTGAACCAATATCAATTCCAGTAAAGTACAACTTTTATCTCCTACCTTTCTCACATTCTTAGTATATATTAAATTTTTATCTAATGTGATTTATATTATCTATATTAAAAACCTAGTTTATAGTATTTTTCTATACGTCTATAATTTGAACTCAAATATTGATATATTATATGGGAAACATTTGTTAAATAAACATTAACAAATGAATGATATGGGGGGGGATGAACGATGGAAAGACCTTGTATAGAGTACATCAGTGCATGTGCATGATGTGAAGTTTTTGGAGAATTCGTGAAATCTCTCGAAGAACAATACAAAGGAAAGGTAGAAGTTAAAATTTATAAAACCGGAGAGGACTTTGAATATATCAAAAAATACGGTGCTACTACTAAAAGCATGTTGATTATTAACGAATCAAAAGCAATTACAAAGCTCAGCAAGGAAACCATACGAAAAGCATTTGAGGAGGCATTGAAAATTGATAATTGAATTTTGGAGTTTTTTAGTTAGTATTTTCAAATCATCTGTAATCATGTTGAACAGTGCTTCTGTATGGATGACAATAAGTTTTGCAATTGCTGGTGTTTTGCATGAGTATTTAAGTCCAGACAAGATGCGAAGACGCAGCATAGGTACAAACAAAATATCAGGTGTTTTTTGGACAACAATTTCAGGTATGTTTATACCCATTTGCAGCTGTGGTACCATCCCGCTAGGCATCAGCTTATATTATTCTGGTGCATATTTGGGTCCTACACTGGCGTTTATGACATCAACACCTATGATAAATCCGATCGCTGTTATTTTAGCTTGGGGGCTATTGGGTAAGGAGATTACGATTATTTATATTATCACAGGCTTTGTTGCGCCAATGATTATCGGCATAGTAGCCAACAAATTTGGTGGGGAAGAGCTTCATGTTAAGGACCTTGAGGAGGAAATTGAAAGAAGAACACTTATTTTTGATGAATCTACAAATATAGAAAAGATTAAAACCGGCTTAAAGTGGTCTTTTACGGAATTGGCTGTAACAGTATCTAAATACGCTGTTTCGGGCATTTTGATAGCAGGTTTAGTTTTTAATATTTTTCCCCAGTCTGCTATACAGACCTATTTGGGGAACCCAGGTTTCGTGTCCCTTTTTGGAATCACAGTTATTGCTGCGTTGATGTATGTATGTGCTGTAGGACATATTCCTTTCATAGCAGCACTTGTAGCCAGTGGTGCAGCACCTGGAGTAGCCATTACTTTCTTGATGGCAGGTGCAGCTACGAATATTCCAGAGCTTTTGACCATATCAAAAACTATCGGTAAAAGATCTATGATCATGTATTTTTCTATGGTAACGATAATATCAAATATTGTAGGTTACATTACCAATCGATTGCTTTTACCGGGTTTTAAACCAGTATTAGATTATGATGCTGCATCACATACCATATCCAAAGCCAATAAATTAATTTTTGTGGCACCTGAATGGTTAAAATATACCTGTACTGCGATATTGTTTGCTTATGCGATATATGGACTGTATAACGCAATAAAAGGTAAAAAGTAAAATAAGTTAAATTGAAAGATGATGGGAACATGGATAAAAAAATTTTAAAAAAAGTTGGTATCATTATTGTTGCAGTAATTGTTGCATTTGGAGCAAAACTCTATTTTGACAAGAAAGAGGAATTAAAAAAAGAAGAGCAAGCGCTGGGAAATAGAGAAAAAATCTTTGCGCCTATGGCTGCGGAGGACAATGCTATTTTGCAATACTTTAAGGAAAAATTTCCGGAAAGAAAGGTAATCTTGGCCTGTGAAGAAGATATTACCGATGACCAACTAAAGGATTTGCTGGTCATATATAAAGAGAATGATTTAACAAGAATTATTGCAATTTGTGATAACGGAGATGAGACCTATTATATATCTCCGGAGATACCAGCACCCGTCGAAAACCAAACCATAAGGTATAAAAATATTGATAAAGAGGCAGAAATTGAGTTTATCATTACAGGTGAAAAAAAGGGAGCAGTCGGATATGCTATTTATCGTATGATAGATGGAGAAATCAAGGATTTATTCGGGGAAAACATGGAAGATTGCTGTTAGAGAGAAAAGAGTATGAATATCAATAAAAAAATATATATTGTTCTAGTTATTACATTGATAGTAGGATTCACCACAATTTCTTTACTGCCTAAGGAGCTTAATAGGTTGAATACCGGAAATAATTTACGCATTGGAGCCGGAGATGATACAAGCAGTTTACTGCTAAAACAGATCAAAAAAGTCAGTGAAGATATGGATATAAATACAACTATCAATGACAAGACTTCAGATATAGAAACTTATGAATTTAACGACTGCTGAAATAATACTTCACAATGGGCCTTGAGCTCAGATGAAATTGATATGGGCTTTTACTGTAACCATATGGCTTTGCATCTAGTTAATGCAAATAATCGTTTTGTCATATACGGTCCGGTTATTATGAATTCAGAGGTGCTAGTCTACGATGGCAATATTGCAGATATGCGAATACTAGGTATAGGAGATAAAAGAGAATACTTAAAGGTATTAGCTCAAGAAAGTTATCCGAAATTAGAGGAAACAAAAGTAATGATGTCAGGCGTTTTGCCTTATTCTTTAGAAGATAAGCAGATTGATGCAGCAGTAATTGATGTAACCAAAGCAGTGCTATTACCAAAGTTCAGCTTCGCACAGATTTCAAAGAATGATTATATATCCTATTGCTTAATTGTACGGAAAGATTTAATAGGCACAGAGGCTTTTAATGATTTCCTTGCTTTATATAATCAAGCAGTAAAAGAATTAAATCAGACAGAAACACTGATTTTAGCTATGGGAATGACAGAGGAATTTTGGAATATGATTAATATTAAATTCTTAGAATTATAATTAGGAAGTGGAAACAATGTCAATATCAGTTAGAGGAATCACAAAAATATTTCAAAACCGAAGAGATAAAAAGGTGAATACTATCGTATTAAAGGATATTTCCTTTGATGTTGCGGAAGGTGAATTTGTTTCTTTGCTCGGACCATCTGGTTGTGGCAAGACAACAACACTAACCATTATAGCAGGCTTTCAGAAACATAATGAAGGACAAATTTTAATAAACGGTAAAGAGGTAAACAAACCGGGTCCTGACAGAGCTTTTGTATTTCAAAATTATGCTCTTTTTCCATGGATGAAAGTAGGAGAAAACATTATGTATCCTATGAAGTTGAGCAAAGTACCAAAAAATGAGAGAAAATCAAAACTGAAGGAACTGTTGAATATGGCACAGCTTGAAGAATATGCAAATTACTATATCCATGAATTATCCGGTGGTATGAAGCAAAGGGTTGCATTGTTGCGTGCTTTGGCTTGCGATCCGGAAGTATTGCTCATGGATGAACCTCTAGGAGCAGTAGACTTCCAAATGAGAAAGCTGTTGCAAATACAATTGGAGACCATTTTACAGAAAAAAAATACAACAGTTTTGATGGTAACACATGATGTAGATGAAGCAATCTATTTAAGTGATAGAGTTATTGTTATGTCCAGAGACCATGGAAGGATTATAGCAGACGTTAAAGTCGATTTACCAAGGCCAAGAGATAGAAAAAGTGATGGTTACCATAGCTACTTAAATCGATTGACAGATATATTAAAATCTGCATTAAATGGTGAGGTTAAAAATGAAGAAGATGAGGATTTACTAGAGTTCATTAAAAAAACGAAAAATAAACACATAGAATATAATCCTTGCTAAAGATTATATAAAAAATAAAAGACCAGCTAATTAAAGTCAACAACTATTTTTAGAAATCTGAGTTATATTTTTATGTACAACAAAAAGGCCATCATAAAACACGAACGATGGGAAAGAAGGATGATAAAACTATATCTTAGGCC
>JAQUTA010000073.1 GCA_028709965.1 Lutispora sp. | reverse complement strand
ATTGCCACTGCTACAGCCAATTCAAAGAAGTTGGATGCTCCTATCATACCGGCAGGAGCTGCCACATCATGAGGCAGCTTCCAAAGCTTTGCCCAAATGTATGCTATGAAAAAGATTAAGAAGGTCTGAATGGTCAAAGGCACTGCAATCAAAACAATATTAAGTGGATTATCCACAATCGTCTGACCTTGGAAAGAGAAAATTATTATCAATGTAAGCAATAACCCTGTTATTGTAACATTGCTGAACTTTGGTATGAATGTCTTCTCAAAATAGTCTAAGCCCTTATTCTTGGTTATTGTTGTTCTTGAAAGCCATCCGGCTGTCAGAGGGATGACTACAAATAGTACAACAGACATGAAGAGGGTTGCCCAAGGTATTGCTATATCACTTATACCCAACAAGAAAGCTACTATTGGAACGAATGCAACCAATATAATAAGGTCATTGGTAGCAACCTGTACAAGAGTGTAAGCTGGGTTGCCTTTTGTAAGGTGACTCCAGACAAATACCATAGCTGTACAAGGTGCTGCACCCAATAGCACCGCTCCTGCAAGATATTCCTTTGCAAGATCTGGTGGTATGAGTCCCTTAAAGACTACATAAAAGAAAAATACTGCAATTCCATACATTGTAAAAGGCTTGATAAGCCAGTTTGTAACCCATGTAACTATAAGTCCTTTTGGATTTTTACCCACCTGTTTGATGCTGGCAAAGTCAACCTTTAACATCATTGGATAAATCATCAGCCAAATAAGTATTGCTACAGGGATAGATACATTGGCGTATTCGAATTTGCTAAGCAATTCGGGTATGCCTGGCAGGTATACTCCAATTAATACTCCCGCTGCCATGCACAATATAACCCAAACTGTCAGATATCTTTCAAAAAATCCGATACCCGCTATAGCTTTGTCTTTGCTCATAAAAATATACCGCCTTTCATTCTAAACTAAGCTGTTCATAATTTTAATCCTTATTATTTGCATTCATGTTTTGGCTTTTCTTTACAGATACAATCTTCTGTATCTGTTACAAGATTCATAAGAAATAAAATTAGCTTGTTGCATTTAGAGGTATTAAGAGAATAAAAACTCCATAACCCCTCTTTCCTGCAATCTACAATGCCGCATTCCATCAAAACCTTCATGTGATGCGAAAGTGTAGGTTGGGTAAAATCAAAATGCTCCAATATATCACAAGCACATAGTTCACCGCAGGATAGAATATCTATTATTTGCAGTCTATTAGGTTCTGCTAAGGCTTTTATGACTTTTGAGTTTTCCTCATAATTAAGTTTCACTCAGTCACCTCCTTATATAGATATGTATCTATATATAATATATATTATCATCTCTATGCTGTCAATATGGTTTATGTGGTTTACATAGAAGCAGCGTTGTATGTATTGTAATCTATATAAAAAATTCCGGTTAAGGTCATTTACTACAACCCTAACCAGAATTTAAACTTGGCCCTATTGATGAGAGATCCAATGCCTTTTGCAGGTGATTCATCCGATTGCATTATCTCACATAAAATATGCTTTACACCAACTATATCATTTCTATTAAAATTACCGCAGCAACTAGCACAATAGGTATATACATTATTTAGCTGTTTATCCTTAAGCTTATTAACAAAGGTCTTCGATAACTCAGGTTCCTTTATTCCTCCATGACCACCCAATCCGCAACACTGTACGTCTTTGATTTCAGTAATATCAGAAGCAGCTAAAAAGGGTTTCATGCTTTTTCTTATAAGCTTTTCTTCCCTATCTGGACAGGGAGTGAAAACATTTATTTGCTTAACACCTAGCGAGCTTTCCATACCAAGTTCACAAAGCTTTTTGTAAATATCAGTGACATTGACATTCAACTTATCCTTCAAGAAATAATAGCAATTCGGGCATAGCGTTACAATTTCCTCCACACTCATTTTAGCTAGTTTATCGTCTATATTATTGACTATTTTATCAGCATCTTTAGTTAATCCCAATTCATTTATCGGTTTTCCACAACAATCAAATACTACCCCTATATCTGCGGTTTCCTTCAGTTCTCTAATAAGCTTCCTCGTTGTGTCAGGGTAAAAAGAAGGAAAGTTACATCCTGGGAAAAGCACGGTTTTTTTTCTGCCATATTTATAGTTTTTAAATAGGTAATTCTTTTTTTCAAAAATGGTTGAAAAGTATCTCTTTGATTTAAGTTGCCCATTATTAGCAGATCTTTCTCTCATTTTTAGGACAATTTTTCTTCCGTCAATCTCATTAGGACAATTTATCTTGCATTCTCCACAAATAAAACAATTATAAGCTAGATCTTCTCTTTCGGCCTCGAATTCCTTAAGGTTTATATCGTATTTATTTAAAAACTCACATTTTTCTGTGCACAAACCACAATCAATGCACTCTTTTGTAAGCCCTTCTTCACGCATTAAAATACCTCTCTTCAAGCATATTTAAAAACTCATCCTCTAAATATTTACAAATCTTATTATAGGTGTATTCATTCTTTATAAGCCTGCCTGGTTGATTATACTCCACCCATGCCATAGCACACCAACTTATGCCCCTTAGGCATGTTACAGGCAAGTATGCATTGATACGTTGATTAATATATGGAGTATCAAAACAACCCTTTGAAAAACCGCAATATTCTTTTATAAACCTTTGCTTGCAATCTTCATCCAAGATGCAATCAGTTTTCCAATAGGTTGTTGTTGGAGCAATAAAATGAGCCAGGTCCTGGGCTGCTTCGGAAAGTATGGGCTTTTCCCAATCGATCAAATAACATTTTTTTAAGTCATCATTAATGAGAAAGTTTCCTGAATTCACTTCCGTGTTTACAATACTATAAGTATGATCGGCAGGAATTCCAGCTTTTTGCTTGTTTTCAACAGAATCAATAAATTTTCTAAGCCTAGCCTTTTTCTCCATATCAGCCATAGGTGAATCGAGAAATACAGAAGCCATGGCTTTACACTCATCTAAAATAGCTCCTGTAGGGCTATCAGGATTTATTAGAAAGCTTGCTTCATCAATGCCGCAGCTATGTATATCAGCAAAAATAGCTGCAGCTTTTTTTAAATCCTTGTTATAATCTAAGGGTCTGCCCTCAATATACTCCATAACGAGAACTCCATAGGGCAAAATACTTTTACTGCCATCAACATAATAGGGCTTGGGTGTTCGTTTTGTTTTTTGCAGCAGCTTTAATGCATTGAATTCATATTCTATCTGATTTTCCAGATGCATCTGACTTGCTGTATTTATTCGCAATACCATAGTTTTATTGTTACCAGGATGTATAAAGCTGTAGTTAATATTATATTCGCCCTGACCCAGAGGCTTTAATTCCAAATTGGCAGACTTCGGAATCTCTAAGGCTTCTTTAATATGACTTTTATTTATATAATTTATTATCATTGGCTCCATAATAATCTCCTGCGCTTTCTTCCATAAGAACCTGGTCCAGGAAGTACATTTGAAGTAAATACCACAAGCTTTTCTTTACAAATTTGTTTAAAAAACTGATCCACTCTTTTTAATGCTGTTCCTGAAATCTTCCTTATAAATATACCCCTTCCAATAATTTTTGATGTAAATTTTACTTTGGCGCAGAGCCTAAATACTTACGCTGTAATATATATCCAAAGAAAAATACTGCTACAAAGAGAACACCAGATATTGTGAAATATACCCATTTATTTGATTGCGCGGTAATTCCTGCAGCTCCAATTGTTATAAATGTCACGCCAGGCAGCATAAACAGAAAAGTATAGTTTGTGTATTTCCAAAAACCAATATCAGTAATACCATAGGCAAAGTTTTGTAAATTATATGGGAAAAGCGGGACTAGTCTGGTAATCATCAATAGAATCATATCGCTTTTACCGGATTCATCAAACAAAAGCTTTTTCAGATATTTGTTTCTCTCTATCAGAGGCTTAATTGCATCCTTTAAGAAAAAACGACCTACAAGAAATGCAATAGATGCACCGATTGTAGTTGCAAACAGGCAAAATATAATTCCGAACCATGGGCCAAAAAGTATGCCCGCAAAGACAGCGAATGTTATACCCGGCAAAGCCAATACAACACAACTGATAACAGTTATAATCATATAGATTAAAGCTGCCTGTAAAAGATTGTTCTGAACCATTTCTTTAAGGAAATCCAAATTATGTGTATTCCCTAAATAGTCAGACCAACCATAGTAATGATTTAATAACAAAATTAAGACAATTATAATGATGAAAATAATGACTTTTTTATTTTTCAAAGCTATTATCCTTTTCAACATTTTTGACCTCACCTACAGATTTGCTTTTTTGTTTTGCTGTATAAATTTGACGTAAGAGTGCAACAAGGACAGAAAGAGCAAATAGAATAAGAAGTCCAGTTACAAATAACCTTGCCCCACCAGTTAACATGCCGCCAACATAAGAGTATACAATTGTTGCCGGTAACTGTCCCAGACCAGTAGCGATGAAAAATGGCCAGAATTTCATAGATGTAAGTCCAGCAGCATAACTGACAATATCAAATGATATAAAAGGAAGCAGTCTGGCAATCAGTATGCTTTGTTTTCCGTAACGCTCAAAAAATATATCAATCTGGTTTAGGCCAGCTTTGCTGGTGATTTTTTCAACCACATCTCTACCCAGAATTTTGGCAATCCAAAAACAAAGAGCCGCTCCTGCCATGGCACTACTCCAGGATAAAATGGCACCCTGCCACCAACCGAATAGGTTTGCGTTAGCAAAAGTAATAAGGAAAGCAGGAAGCGGTGCCATAATGGATTGCAGTACCATCAGAAGGAAGGAAACTACCATAGCATAAGCACCGTAAGACTTTACAAATTCTTTAACAACCGTAAAATCTCCTGTTGCAAACATACTAAAAATATTGTTTAATGTACTTTTTACAGTAGGAATGCAAAAATAGCTTAATACTGCTAGAATAAGCAGCGCCAAAACAACTATTTTACCTACTTTTTTTTGCTTTTTCATTTCCATTTAAGTTAATACACCTCCAAATTTTATTAAATAATTAATTATCGTTTGCTCCATAATAATCTTGTGTGCTTTCTTGCTTATATAGTAATTTGACTCTATGTAAAAAATCTTTAGTATTTATACAGTCACAATGCTTCCCTGCTTTTATATCCCTCGCTAAAAGCTCCACATCCTCTTTCACATCTATATCAAGACATTTATCCAATTCACCTATGCTGAGTTTCATGTGTTTAATATTAGTAACAGTTTTTTCATACACCGTATCCGTGCCATAAAAATTATCCCTAAATATCTGGGGATAAGGCTTTTTCATTCCTATTAAACAGTAACCTCCATCATAAGTAGGTGCTATTGCAATATCTTTCTCCTCCAGCATTGCAAAAGCTTCTTCGATTATACTTACACTTATAGCAGGTATATCACTACCTATAAGAATACAATGATCATAGCCCATGGATATACATTTGTTTATGGCATTAGACATTCTTTCACCAAGATCTATACCCTCTTGAGGGTACAGCCTTTTTTCATTTCCTATAATATTTTTCAAAGTATTTTCATGTTTAATAGGTGTATAGAATACAAAAACATCTGCATTTGTATTTTTACATTTTTTATATATATCCTTTAAAAATGCGATATGAAGCATTGCGCACTGCTCCTTGCTAAAATACCCCTCAAGCCTTGTCTTAGTTTTCCCTGGTATTGGTACTCTTGTCATTATAATTAATGCCCTTTTCATTGCTACCTCACGTTTTTATACATTTCATTTATCTTATTTATATCTGCACCTGTAAAATATAGTATTTTCAGCCAATGCATAAACATTATTGTCTTAAAGACCCCATTTTTATTAAACCGTCGTGCTGAAGTGATTATTTTACCATCACACTGTCCGATTTTTATATGCTTTCTTGCTTCAAGGGAAAATTGTAAATCCTCCATTATAGGCATATCAGGAAACCCGCCTACATTTTCAAAAGCAACCTTTTTTATAAAAATACCCTGATCTCCAAACATTATATTCAAAAGCTTCGCACGGAAATTTGACAAATATGCAAATAAAGAAAGCCAAAACCCTTTACCATCAAAATGCATAGTAAAGCAACCAGCATCATATCCTTGTGCTAAAAATTCTTCTATAGTAAACAATGCTTTTGTTTCTATAGTGCTGTCGCAATGCAAAAATAATAACACTTCTCCCTTGGCTATCTTTGCAGCAGTATTCATCTGCAAGGCTCGTCCTCTATCACATGATAGGACAGTAAAAAACTCGCTTGCAGCTTCAAGCCCGCCATCGGTACTCCCACCATCTGCAATAATTACCTCATAATCGCCTTCTAGCTTTAGAAGTTGTTCGGTTATTCTTGCGATATTCGTTTTTTCATTTAGCACAGGTATTATAATAGAAAATTTCATTTTCCCACCATTATATATGAGTATTTCATCTATAATAATACCATTCATTTGTTATAATCCGTATTTATAATTTCTATAGTGTAAGCTTGTATTATCAATATTTTGAATACAGGCGATAATTAGTTTATGCTATCATAGTAGTGACTAAAGTATATTTATTTGGAGGGTGGAAAATGAAAAGAAAATTCGCATTATTATTAGCAGTTACAATGCTGCTATCGTTGCTATTTGCTGGATGCTCGCCGAAGGAACAACCTGCGCCGCAGCCTGAAGCACCTGCACAGGAGACAACCCCTGCCCCTGTAGAAAAGGTTCCTTACATACATGATGACCTTTTAGTTGATGCAGATTGGTTAAATACTAATTTATCTAATGTTATCGTTATTGATGCCAGAAAAGATGCAGAGTACAATAAAGGCCATATAGCAGGCTCAATAAACATGCCATGGCAGCCTTTCACAGACATGGAAGCTAAGAAACCTGGAGATAAAGGCTGGGGAACATTGCTGGCTCCTGAAAAGCTTTCTACAGTTATTGGAGGTCTTGGTATAGACGGCAGCAAAACAGTAGTAGTATATGCAGTAGCTCCTGGAGGATGGGGAGATGAAGGCCGAGTGGCCTGGACATTAAAATCAGCTGGTATAAAAGATGTTAAAGTATTGAATGGCGGTTTTGCATCATGGGAAGCCAAGGGCTATACGGTCAATAAAGATGCAGTAAAACCTGCGCCAGCAGACTTAAAAATTGCTGCAATGGATGAAACTCTTAACGTTACAACAGATTATTTAAAAGCTAACCTTGATAAAGTAAAAATCATAGATACAAGAGACGCTGATGAATATGAAGGCGCAGTAAAATTTGGTGAGGCAAGAGGCGGCCATATTCCTAACGCAATAAACATTACTTGGACAAAACTATTCAATGATGATGGAACAGTGAAGGACCAGAAGACTCTTGAGGAGTTACTGACTTCATATGGGATCACTAAAAATGATGAAATAGTATCCTACTGTACAAAAGGTATCAGATCAGCATACATGACTTTAATTCTCAAAATGTCTGGTTATGAAAATGCTAAAAACTATGACTCTTCATATTATGAATGGGCAGGCAATAAGGAATTAGAAGTTGTAGGCAAATAAATGCAAAATAAAAGCATGGCTATTTTCGGATATTCATGCTTTTATTTTTAGGATTTTACTTTTATCGATTTCAATATATATTTTGCTGCTTATTTTTACTTTTTCAGCGTTTCCTGCCAAGAAGAAACTTATTTCTTTGTCCTCATATAGTGCCTTACATTTTGTTCTGCTTCCTGTATATTGCAGATCTTTTACAATAGCGCTATTGCATCCTTCCCTATCTGAACTGCTCAAGCGAATATTCTCCGGTCGTACAGCTAAGTAATAACCTTCTTCCTCAGCTAATATATTCACATCTCCCATAAAGCTTGCAGTATATAAATCTGATGGTTTTTCATAAAGTTTTACAGGTTCATCAAACTGGGCTATTTCCCCTCCATAAAGCAAGGCTATCCTATCTGATATTTTCATAGCTTCTTCCCTATCATGGGTCACAAGTATAGTGGTTATACTCGTCTGTCTTTGAATGTTTCTTATGAAATCGCACATGTCAACTCTAAGGTTAGCATCCAGACTGGAAAAAGGTTCATCTAGAAGCAATAGCAAAGGTTTAACTATAACTGCTCTAGCTATAGCAATCCTTTGTTTTTGCCCCCCTGATAGTTGATGGGGATATTTATTCTCATGCCTATCCATTTGGACAAGCTCCAACAGGTTCTTCGCCTCTCTATATCTCTGGCTCTTGGTAACTCCTCTAATTTTCAGTCCAAATTCAATATTCTCTATAGCATTAAGGTGAGGAAATAACAAATAATCTTGAAAAACCATAGAGACTCCACGTCTCTGAGTTGATAACTTTGTTATATTTCTATCCTTTAAAAGTATTTCTCCTGCAAATTGCCCTTCAAGACCTGAAATAATTCTTAATAATGTGGTCTTTCCGCTGCCTGACTCGCCCAAAATACTTATAAATTCACCTTGCTTGGCACTTAAGCTTATATCATTGAGCACCTTGAGCTCGCCATATTTCTTAGTTATGTTTTTTATTTGAAAAAAGCTCATATCATCACCTAAAGCATGTATTTCATAATATATCTTTCTCCTAGATATTTTCGTATTAAATAAGTGCAAATTGCACCTAGTATAATAAAACCTAGACTATATGCAGAAATCTCTGTCCTGTTTCCATTTTGCATTATTTGAAAAAGCATCACAGGAAGTGTTTTTATTATTCCACCTCCCACTAGAAAAGTCAACAGATATTGACTGAATGAAACAATGAAGGACATTGAGGCTGAAAGATACAAAGCTTGCCTCATATTTGGCAAGTAAACCATGGTGAGCAGCTGTATAGAATTAGCTCCAAGGTTTCTCCCCTGCTCGCTAAAGCTTCGTCCCATTTGTTCAAAAGAGCCTTCCAGTATCATTATTGTATAAGGCAAACATGGAACAATATGAGAAAGAACAACTCCCATAATGCTATCTGTGATTCCTGCTGTCAAAAAAGCGCTGTGAAGACCTAGAGATAAGCTGATAGATGGTATGAAAAATGGTAAATAAACGATTCCCCTTATAACTGGCTTCCAGCAAAAATCAAAGCAGGTAATTGCATAAGCCGTTGGTAATGCAACAAGTATACAGATTGCTGCTGTCCACATAGAAACAACAATGCTTACCCCAATGGTTCTTATATAATCTTTACTGCTTATAAGCTGCTTCCAAACATCTAGGTTAATTCCATCAGGTATAAGCTTTGGCCATGGCAAAATGTCGGTAAAAGACCAGAATACCATATATAAAATAGGAATTAAGATCATTGTCGTAATAATTATTTTAAGAAATTTACTCATAGCTGACCTTCCATAGTTTTAATTTTTCTTATCAACCAGATATAAACAAAAATAAGCATGCCTCCCATAGCAGTAATCATTATATTCAAAGCCATAGTGTAGGGTCTTGAGCCTATATCTGCTGAAATATAACTTATATATGCCAGAATTCCTATAGCCTTTGGATATGATGCCCCAAGAATGAAGGGCACTTCAAAGGAACCAAAATTATATGCAAATAGTATTATAAACAATGATATGATAGATGGCTTGCAAACCGGTAAAGCAACCATCCATAGATATTGAAACTTATTTGCCCCTAATGTATAAGCTGCTTCTCTCAACCCTTTATTGATAAGCTTTAAAGTTGGATAAATAAAAAGTATACAGAAAGGTACTTCCTTCCATATATATGAGATCATGATTCCCAATCCCTGTGAATCAAAAATTAATTTTGGAAACTCTTCAATGTTTGCTATTAACCCAAAACTCTTCATTACTCTTGACGCTAAACCACTTTGAGATAATAGCAAAAATATCAAAAAAGCTGCCGTAAAATGAGGTAATAGTATTGGCAGCCTTAATATACTCATTATCATTCCTTCTTCTTTTCCCTCTGCCAGGATAAAAGCAATAGCAAAACCTAAACCCACAGCAAGAAGACTTGCTATTGCAGATAATGCTATGCTAAAACCTAAGGAAGAATAAAATGTTCCGCTATCTAACACATCAACATAATAATTTAGTGTTAACTCATCAAGTCCAATTCCAGGCATAATACCAAAGGATTGCTTTAACATGCTACAAAGGGAAAATATAAGGGGTACAGCAAAAAACACTAAAAACGGTAAAAGTAATAGATAAGGTAAAGCTCTTTTATTTTGCAACATTCTCTATCCATTCCTCTTCAATTATAGGTATCAAATTAGCAGGTATCTCCGGTACTCTGGATTCTGCCATAATATCCTGCGGCAATGTAGCTTCTCCAAGCTGCAGATCTGAAAGAGCTTTTTTCTCCTCATTATTTAACTTTTGTACATCAAACACAGGTAAATCGCCCCAATTAGCCGGATCGAGCTTTGAAAGCTGAGCTTCAAAACCAATTAAAAGATTTGCTGCAACCATTGCTCCACATTTGTTTGCCGCATTTTGTGGTATAGCTAAAAAGTGAGTGTTATATATTGTGCCTTCTTCGATAACAAAAGTCCGAGTATTCTTGGGAAAGGTTCCCTTAATCACATCACCGGCCGGCTTTAGAGGCATATATGTCATGGTCATCAAAAGTTCTCCATCAGTAAACATATTTTCTAACTGTCCTACCGTTGCAGGATAGGTTTTACCTTCTCTCCAAAGATATGGTTTTATTTCATTAAAATAATTCCAAGCAGGCTGAAGCATTTTATTTAGCTTATCCTGTTCAAGCTCCTTTGTAAGGTATTGCTCATAACCGCCTGTTGTAGGATAGATAACATTTCTCACAAAAGCACTGCCTGTAAAATCAGGGGGTGCCGGATATGAAAATTTGCCTGGATTATTCTTTATAAACTCTGTTAACTCAGAAAAAGTCTTTGGAGGACTTTGTATCTTGTCTTCATCATATACAAAAACAAATTGGGCACGTCCATAAGGAACTTCATAGCCTTCAGTGGGATATCCAAAATCTAAGGTGTTCTCTTCAGAAGATGTTTTTAAATACCTCTCATAATTAGGCAGCTTATCCGCAAAAGGTCCATAAAGCATGGAGTTTTCCTTAGCTGCATAAAAATTCTCCCCGTTTATCCACAATAAATCTATGCTGCCTTCCTCTTTTCCTGCAGCCTTTTCATTAGTAAGCTTATTCATAAAATCCTCTGCATTCATGGGCACTCTATTAAGCTTAATACCATAATGCTCTTTTAGGCGCTCTGCTGCAAAATCATCAACCCATTTATTTATCCGGGTATCTCCACCCCACATATAGAAATTAACCGTTGAACCCTTTGCTTCCGATACTATCTCATCCCAATTCATCATAGAAGGATCTGAAGCCCCGCTTTTAGAATCTTGGCAAGCTGATAGTATTAACATAATTGAAAAAGCTAATGTTATAGTAAAAATTATCTTTAATTTTTTAACCACATTTATTCCTCCAATAAATATTGTATTATCTTTGTATATAATAATAATACAATATTCATATATTGCCAGTAAATGTTGGCTGCTATCGGCAATTCTTATGATTGACTCGTATGGTATAGATATTATCTATACTGCAATAATTATGCTATGCTATAATTATGCTATGCTATAATTTTTGTTGAAATAGATTGTGGGAGATATTTTGAAGGAAAATAAAAAAGGTCTATATATAAAAATCGGAATTATCCTTATTTGC
>JAQUTA010000169.1 GCA_028709965.1 Lutispora sp. | reverse complement strand
CCTCCGTTACTATTATTGAGTTTTCACCAACTACCTTTTGAGCCAACGCCAATATGTTTGAGGGAGAGAATGCATTTAAAGCTTGCTTACCTTTGGGAGCTAAGCTTCTTATACTGTTTAACCATTGCCTATTATCTTTTTTTGAAATCCTATCTTTTAGCGTTTGTAATATATTCTTAATATCTCCTTTCAGAGGAAGATGGATGTCTATGTTTTTGCCTATTTCAGAACTATCTATATCTATATGAATTATCTTTGCTTTGGGGGCAAATGCATCCTTGGCTCCTATTACTCTGTCGCTAAATCGGGCTCCTACTGCAATTATCAGATCGCTTTCAGTAACTGCTAGATTTGTTTCCTTATGGCCGTGCATACCCACAAGCCCTAGCGAAAGAGGATGACTCATGGGAAAACATCCTAATGACATAAGAGTATTAGCAACAGGTATAGATGCTTTTTCTGCCACATCCAAGAGCTCTGACTCTGCGGACGCATGGATGACTCCTCCTCCTGCATAAATTACAGGCTTTTGTGAAGCATCAATGGCTTTTGCAGCTTCCCATAGCAAATCCTCATCCATAATAGAAATTTCTTTCACTTTTACAGGCTGACTTTGTTGCATGTATTCACCCTTAGTAATAAAAATGTTTTTTGGTATATCTATGAGCACAGGACCTTTACGTCCATCCATAGCTATGCTGAATGCTTCTCTTATTATTAAGGGGAGCTCCTCTATACTTTTTACCATATAATTATATTTTGTTATTGGAAATGTAACTGCCGTTATATCTATTTCCTGAAAAGAATCTCTTCCAAGCAGGCTTTGAGGTACCTGTCCCGTAAACACCACCAGTGGCACCGAGTCCATGTAGGCTGTTGCAATTCCAGTGACTGTATTGGTAGCTCCAGGACCGGAGGTTGCAAAGCAGACTCCTATTTTACCTGTAGATCTGGCATAGCCGTCAGCAGCATGGACGGCTCCCTGTTCATGGCAGGTTAATACATGGAAAAAATCTTGACCATAGTTGAACAAGGCATCGTACAGGGGTATTACAGCTCCGCCAGGATAACCAAAAATAGTATCTACATTTTGCTCTTTCAAGCAATTAAGTACTATTTCAGCGCCTGTGTATTCCATATTTAATCTCCTCCATTCAACCAATACTTTACTTTATTTTTTAAGCCATGACATCATTTCTCTAAGATTTTTTCCTACCGTTACTATAGGATGATTTAATTCTTGCTCTTTTCTTTTATTGAAAACAGGGCGTCCTGTCATATTTTCAACAATCCATGCCTTGGCAAATTCTCCGTTTTGGATTTCATCCAATACTTTTCTCATTTCTTTTCGCGTTTCTTCTGTTACAATTCTTTTGCTGGTCACATAATCTCCATACTCAGCAGTATCACTGACACTAAATCTCATTCTTTCAAAGCCGCCTTCATATAAAAGATCTACAATAAGCTTCATTTCGTGGAGACATTCGAAGTATGCTATTTCATCCTGATAACCTGCTTCTTTTAAGGTATCAAAGCCTGCCTTTATGAGCTCTGTTATACCACCACATAGCACGCATTGCTCTCCAAAAAGATCTGTCTCTGTTTCTTCCTTGAAAGTGGTTTCTATTACGCCTGCCCTTAAAGCTCCCAAGCCTTTTGCATAAGCGAGGGCAATATCCTTTGCTTTTCCTGTATAGTCCTGATGAACAGCCAATAGGGCTGGTACCCCTTTACCTTCTTCATAGACTCTCCTTACAAGATGGCCGGGCCCCTTTGGAGCTATCATAAATACATCTACATTTGCTGGAGGAGTGATTTGTCCATAATTAATGTTAAAGCCGTGGGCAAAAGCCAGAGCATCTCCATCTTTAAGATTTTTTAGAACATCTTCCTCAAAAACCTTTTTTTGTTTTTCATCAGGTATAAGTATCATTGTTACTGTGGAAGCAGCTACTGCTTCACTAACTTCCATGACCTCAAGGCCTGAAACTTTGGCAGTTTCCCAGGATTTACTGCCTTTATAAAGGCCTACTACTACATCTACACCGCTTTCTTTAAGATTCAAGGCATGTGCATGCCCTTGACTTCCAAAGCCTATTACTGCAACCTTCCTACCCTTTAATAATTCCAAATTGCCATCCTTTTCATAATACATTTTTGCCATCGTAATCCTCCTAATCTATTTTTGTTTATACCAAATTTATTTCATATACATCATTGTACTTTCTTATTTGATGCATCAGCTGGTCGACACTCTTGTCTTGATATGAAAGCATAATTTTTAAATCTGCCTGGCTTTCTGTAGATTGCTCCATATGTATGCTTTTCATATTGAAGCCTTTTCGTCTGATAATTCCACTAATCCTCATAAGCACGTCGATTTCATTGTTAACCTTAGCCACCAGAGTTTTTTCCATAATATCACCTCCTAAAGTAAAAATAAAAATACCCCGTCCCAAAATACAAATTTTGGGACGGGGTTTAATCCATGTTACCACCCATATTCACTGTCGGTTCACACCGACAGCCTCTTCAGGTCGAAGAAAAAATTCTTTTAACCCTAGCCATATAACGGTGGCAAATAAACCGAC
>JAQUTA010000168.1 GCA_028709965.1 Lutispora sp. | reverse complement strand
TTCATGGATATAATGTGATTTTACCTGATGCTATTCATCATGGTGAGAGAGGGGCTTTAGAAAATTATAATGTAGAAGCGTTGAGATCATATTTCTGGGATGTGATCTTCAACTCAGTAGGTGAGTATAATTCATTGATAGAAGCTGCTGTCGAGAAGCTTGAAATAAACTCCAATAAGCTTGCTGTTATGGGAAGCTCCATGGGGGGCTTCATTTCCAGCGGGGTGTTTGCATCGAATCCGGAAATAAAATGTCTCATAAATATGAATGGAGCCTGTGCCTGGGAGAAAGCTGAGATGAATTTTAAGGAAGTTGATAGGGAAGGGAAGGGCTTGGCAGAAGAAGCTCAGCTTGAGCAAATGCGCAAATATGACCCTTTGGCAAAGAAAAATGTATTGTATCCCAGACCTATGCTTTTGCTGCACGGGGACAGCGATACCTCGGTGTCAATAGATATACAGAGATATTTCTATGATGAAGTAAAGGAAATATATAAAGATAACCCAGAGAGATTAAAATTTGTGGAGACACCAAGGTTAGATCACTACAAAACAGTAGGCATGATGGAGGAGACGATAGATTGGCTTAACAAATATTTGTAACTAATTCTGAGAAAGTTGAGTCTAAAGAGATAGAAACGATGAATTGAGAAAGGGCGATAAATATGAAAAAGAAATATGGCATTTTGGTGCTTTTGCTGTGCTGCATACTTCTTGTGAGCTGCACAAGCCAGGCACCTGAAAATGAAAAAGAAGCAGAAGTGGCGAAGGTTCAAGAGAAATGGTACAAGCTGGGGGATTATGAAAAGGCTGTGGCTCTTTTAGACAAGCATCTAAAGGATGCTTCCTGGGAGAAAACCATGGTTACAAAAAATGATGAGCTTCAAATAATAAAGCTTGAAAAGCTGAATGAAAATTATTATTTGGCTTCTTATCAGATTTCTCCCATTCATCCTTTGACAAATATGAATTATGCTCTTGTAGGCTTTCAAGAAAATAGCTGTAGGACATTAAACCTTGATACTGCAGACTACATTTCTGATGTATCATATAAAAATGGTGTAATTTCTTTTTATTGCGACGGCAACAATATAGTTAATGGTTTCAGAGTATTTCCACATAACATCAATTATGATATAGCAAAAGGAGAATTTTCGAGAGATCAATTATATTATAGTTTGGAACGTGGCTCTCAGGTAAGATTAGGTAATAGTATAAACAAAGTAGGCTTTGGAGATATAACAGAAAAAGAAAAAGAGATTACATTTAGTTTTAGAGAGATTGAAGGGACTGTCCTAGCCGGAGGATGCTTTTGTCCTGAGATAAAGGCAGGAGTTACATTTAATAAAGAAGACAAACAAGTATTTTTTATTGATTTTATGAATTTATTTTTATCTAAGGATGATGAAAAGGCAATAATGAATTTGAAAGATAAAGAATATATATCTAATGTGGAAATAAAAACATATGAAGATTTTATGTCCATGAATCACACAGTTATTTATTTAGACTTTGAAGATTTATCCGAATATACTTTTAGTTTCAAATACCGTGAACAAACTGGTTTTGAGGATTTGATTCTTACCCTGAGATAAAACAACATAGGAAAAGGAGAATGGAAAAATATAAAACTGAATAAAGTTAAAGAGGTGTAAAATATGGATTTAAGGAGAAAAGAAGTATTGAAATGGCAAATCCTTTCGGTTCTTTGGGTAATAATTGTGGGTTCTGTTTTGCATTTTACTTATGAATGGTCAGGAAATTCACCTATTGTAGGAGCATTCAGCGCGGTAAACGAAAGCGTTTGGGAGCATCTCAAATTAGGCTATTGGTCAATGATATTTTTTTGCCTTATTGAATATCCTTTCATAAAGGACTATGCAAATAATTACTTCTTTGCAAAAGCTGTTGGTATTTTTGCCATGAACCTCTTTATTGTTTTGTTTTTTTATTCTTATACTGCGATGTTAGGAAAACACTCATTGATTCTGGATGTAATAGCCTATATATTGGGAGCAGTGACCTATGGAGTAGTCAGCTATAGAATTATGATAAAAAGCTTTAATAGAAACCTCAATGTGGTTGGATTTATTTTGCTTGTAATGTTTGGCTCTCTCTTTATTTTGTTTACTTATTATCCTCCCCATTTGCCTATATTCAAGGATCCACAAACGGGTCGCTATGGAACTAATTAACCACATACTGACACTAAAATTTGCATTGCTTTTGTTGACACTGATGATTTTACCTGATATAATTTAATATGTCGCAAAATTGGAGAGATGTCCGAGCGGTTGATGGAGCTGGTCTTGAAAACCAGAGATGTTTCACGACATCCGTGGGTTCGAATCCCACTCTCTCCTCCATAAAATAACATAATTTAGTTTTTGCATAAGAGTAAATATAAGAGGAAAAGTAGCTGAGGATTCGAACGGGTGGAACAAGAAAATGCGACCTTTGGAAGCATTTTCCCACCCCGGCGTGATAGGGAGCTTAAGCTCCCGGAGCGAATCCCACTCTCTCCTCCATAAAATAACATAATTTAGTTTTTGCATAAGAGTAAATATAAGAGGAAAAGTAGCTGAGGATTCGAACGGGTGGAACAAGAAAATGCGACCTTTGGAAGCATTTTCC
>JAQUTA010000167.1 GCA_028709965.1 Lutispora sp. | reverse complement strand
TTGCTTATTCAACACTGCTATCTGAGAGGCCAGAGAGTTTATTTCTTCTACTTTGCTTTTTACTTCTTCATTTGCCTCTTTGATGGCGCTTATTATCTCGTTTCCATTTCTGTTTATTGATATTGCCAATGTATTGGCTGTTTCTGCCACAGCTACCCGCTTGGTGGGGTCTCCGGATTTCTTTGATAGCTCATCTAAGGCAATGAAAAATTCGTCGATTACTTGTCTTATTCCTGTATCTGAAGGCTCATTAAAAATGCCCTCCATATTCTCCAGGTTTTGTTGCTTTATTTCCCATTCTCCCAGGGCTTTATTCTGATTCCAATATTTTTTGTCCAAATACTCATTTCTTATCCTCAAAATATTATAGGTATCTACTCCGGTGCCTATTATTCCCTTGGGATCTCCCCAAATAGGCATAGAGGCTTTTTGCATCAATATTTGCCGAGAGTAGCCTTCAGTGTTGACATTTGAAATATTGTGACCTGTCACATCCAAAGCCCTTCGGCTGGCAAAAAGACCGGTGTTTACTGTATTTAAACTTCCAAATGTAGTCCTCATACCACAATTTACCTACCTTCCGATTATTCCGAGCCTGTTTACTATAATTTCCATCATTTCATCCATTACGTTTACCATTCTGGCAGATGCATTGTAGGAGTGCTCAAACCTTATGAGATTGCTCATCTCCTCATCGATGGAAACATTCATCATGGCTCCCTTTTTGTTCTCCAATTCCTTCATCATGGAGATTTGGGCTTCTGTATTAATGGTAGCTTCCATACCTGCTTTGCCAAGGTCCAATATTATGTTTCTGTAGTATCCATCAAAATCAAACTTATGGTCTCCCACATCATAGCTGTCATTGCTAAAAATTTTCTTGCCCCGAAGCTCAAGTATCTTCAGCGCTATCCTATTGTCCTCTGCATTATAGGGAGGCGGATCAAGGGCAGCGGCGATATTATCAAACTCATTGAGTTCAGGATTGAAGGCTATGTTTGCCATGTCAATATTATCGCTATTTGGGTCTCCACTATTAATAAAAAACTTCCTTTGGATGTTGTCTTTGACTCCATATCCGGAAGCATGTATCGTATTTACTTCAGCTGCCAGACCTTTTATCATTTCGTCCAGTCTGGAGCGAAATTTGTCCACCAATTCATCTCTGGTATCAAAAAGAGCCTTAATCCTTCCATTTCCTATGGTGACACCCTGTTTGTCCCCAGCCCACACAAGCTTCATAAGGCCATTTTTGGATGGATCCGGCACCGCTAGGAGCTTTTCTGTGTTGTTATAATCCACCACAGCTCTTCCTTCTATCAATATGGTAACGGATTTGCTGCCAAAGACTTGAATGTCTGCCAGCATTGACAGCTCATCTATAAGCAAATTTCTCTCATCACGAAAATCATTGGCAATAGCTCCACTGGCTTCTACTTTTTGCACCATGTCGTTGAGCTCTGCCACTCTCTTTGTTATTTGATTTATCCTGTCCACGTTTTCTACAATTTCTCTATCTTTATCAGCTCTATAATCTTTTAGAAGCTGATCTGTATTCTTCACTGATTCTACCAATGCTATGGCGCTTTCCTTTACCAATGCTCTTGAAGTAAGCCTTCCCGTTGGCTTGGAGAGTTGATCCCAAGCGTTCCAAAAATTGCTCATAGCTGATTGTATACCCTCATCGGAAAAGTCATTAAAAATGCCTTCCATGTCTTCTATTCCACTTTTTTGAGCTTCCCAATAACCCAACTCTTTGCTGGTTCTTCTTATTTTATTATCTAAAAATTCATCCCTATATTGCATGATGAGTATTGCGTCTACGCCAGTGCCTTTACCAAGCCTTGCACCCATTCCGTTATAACCGATTTGCTGAGGAGTGGAAGATGCATGGATTACGCTTTGCCTTGAATATCCGTGGGTGTTAACATTGCTTATATTATGCCCGGTAACATCCAAGGATCTCTGCTGGGCAAAGAGGCCTGATACTGCAATGCTCAATCCACCAAATGAACTCATCTTATACCTCCTATACCTTGGCGTCAAATAGCCTTACATTGTTTTCCTTGTTTCCTTCTGTTTTGCCTTCATATATGACTTTCTGACCATCCAAGGAGTCTGCCACAAGATTAATAGAAAAGTTAATGTATTCAAGGGACTGCTCAATAAGCTTTCCATTTAAATCATTTACTTCCTTTAGCTTTCCCAGCACTTGGCCTATGGAATCTGCAACATCCTTGAGCTGATTGCCGCGTTTATCCTTGATAGTATCACATATATAGCTTATCGTTAGTTCTTCCCTAGTGCAGCCTAACTCCTTGGCTAAATTGTCTGCAGCACTTTCTCTTTCATTTTCCAGCTTGCTTATTTCAAGCACTAAATTGCCTTCAAGCTTAAGAAAACTGTCCAATTCTTTTATTTTGCCCTCTATAATCGCATTTTTCTTTTCCATGGATAGGGATAAGAGCTTCTCATATATTATTTTTTCATTTTCTAGTATAGTAATTATTTTACTTAAATTATCCATGTTCACAGCTCCTTAAACTAATAAAGATGGATTATATCTTTTTATCAAATCTTGCTGATATAATCTTCTCTGCTATATCATTGCCATCTAGGTCGTATAAACCTTTGTCCATCTTTT
>JAQUTA010000072.1 GCA_028709965.1 Lutispora sp. | reverse complement strand
GTTAAGCCATCGGGGCAGAGGACTTTATGTGTGCATTAATTGCTAAATAGTTCTCCGAACGGTTCAAATATTAGATAGTTTTTGGGGATATTTTTATAAAAAATGTTCACATCGCAAAAAGCTCAATAAGCTTACCCCTTGACTATCGGGACGAATAATGTTAGCTTAATAGATGTAGTATTAGTTAATAAATCTAATTTGTTTCCGATTCGACAGTTGAAAAAATGGTATTGTCGAACGGTAATACGGTGAAAGCCGTATTCGAGGGTATGGATTAACCCCCATGCCTCCCATTTGGAAAGGAAACATTTTGCAGGCTGTAATTTAACAGTTTGCATTTTGTGACGCCTTTTCCAAGGCGTTTTTATTATTTTTGGAGAAATCTTAATTAAGGAGGGTTCTATGAAAAGTTACCGTGAGTTTTTGCCCGAACTGAAGAGTATGACGCTATTTCAGAATATTGAGGAGGAGGCGCTTATATCGCTGCTTGAGGTCATGAGTCCGGAAATTGTGTGCCGCAAAGCAGGCACCCGGGGCATGCCTCCCATTGATATGGACAAGGGTATTTTCTGTGTGGTTCTTAAGGGAAAGCCTCTGAACCAACTGGAGCCGAGGCTGGACGTGTATAACATGCCCAAGCCTAACGAACCTGGCATGATGATGGGAGAAATTCCCTGCTTATCCGAAATGCTAAAGAGCCGAGCACCAAAGATGAAACGCAAGGGTCCACCTCACGGAGGTCCGAAAAATGAGATCTTCGATATATACATGCTTCGCATGAGTGGAGAAATGCTAACCAGATTCTACGGAGAGAAATACAGCAAGGCTCAAGAGATTATGCTGCGCAACTTCCTTGGTATCCTTGCCCAGAAGGTCACCGACGTACGCAAGGAAAAGGCGGACGCTGTTGCTACAGTTGAAGCAGAGCTTGCACCCTATCGTTTACATGTGTTTTGTGCCGGTGTATCGATGAAGTTAGTAAAGGCAACTGCAGAGAAGTGGAATGATATTCACCCGGAATTGCCGACAGTCGTTACCCCGGGTGGTTCCGTTGATTTGATACGTGATTGTATAAGCGGTGATGCCTGTGACCTCCTTATTTCTGCAGACGATGAGATTATCCGCTCTATGATGTTGCCGGATTATGCAAATGGTTATCGCATATGGGCGGGTAATAAGATGGTAGTAATAGGGGAGGATATCAACGCAGATAACTGGGAGGAGAAACTGCTTGCAGAAGATGCAACCTTTAAGCACCATAATCCCTATGGAGACCCAGGTGGATATCGAGCTGTAATGGCAATGCTTTTAGCAGATTTCTACAAGCCTGGTCTTACGAACTGTCTTATGAATCATCCGGGTCACATTGGTATGGATAAGAACCTTGGTCCTTTTGGTAACATAAAGCAGGCAAAATATGAATTTATGTATCGTTCCGGTGCAAAGATGTCTGGTAGGAATTTTGCGGAGCTGCCTACCATAATGGACCTTTCCGAGCCTGCTTTGGCTGATGAATATGCAAAGGTTAGCTTTGCAGTGGACCATAAGAATACTGTAACCGCAACACCTATAAGCCACGCTCTTACGATCCCAAAGGCCGCTCTCCACAAGGAGGCAGCAAAGGAATTTGCCAGGATGTTTTTGAAAATTGACAAGGAGGCTGAGGGTTTCCTTTCTCGTGAGGGTATAGTTGGCGAAGATCCTGTCAAATAGTAGACTATAAAATAGTATAACTAATGGAGGATATTATGAGAAATATTAAAAAGAGTATTAGCCTTATTATTGTGTTTATTTTGATTGCAACAATGACTGCCGGCTGTATGAAAGATAATCCCGTCACAACAGAACCGGCCAAAGAGACTAATCCCGAACCGGTGGAGAGAATTGTTACCGTTACCGATATGAGCGGTGATACTGTAACCATTAAAGGTGAAGTTAAAAAAATCATCAACCTTTGGCCTGCAGGAACCTCTTCCTTCTTCGTAATGGGTGCAGGTGACCTAATTGCCGGACTTGCCGTAAATAATCCCGGTACCATGAACTCATGGACACAGCTTTTTTATCCTGACTGCGTCAACATTCCCGCTCTCGGCGGTATAACTCCCACTATAGAAAACATAATAAAGCTGGAGCCAGATCTGGTCATTATCCACCCGAGTACCGCAAAAGATGGCTTTGCAGAGAAGATCCGTGAAGTTGGGATTCCGGCTATCAATATTAATTTCAGCAACTATGAAACCATGATGCAGGCATATACCATTCTTGGAGAAGTTTTAGGCGGTGAATATCAGGAGAAGCTTAACCACTGGTGCTCTGCTGTTGAAACTAAGCTTACAAAAGTGAGAGATCTTACCAAGGGTATCAGTGAAGCTGACCGTCCTGTGGTTTACTATATTGCGGGTCAAACAGATTCTCTTACCACGACTATGGCTGCAAACAGCATCATAAGTGACTGGGCTGAGTCAGCCGGTGGTGTTTATGCACCAAGGTTGATGGAATTGGCTGCTTCGGCTGAAGTGACCTCGGAAGCCGTCTTTAAAGTAAATCCTGATGTAATTATATGCGGTGGTGTCTATCAGCACATAGAGAAAAATGCCTTGGAAACCAAGGATGGGTGGAAGGATCTGAAGGCTGTCACTACCGGCAGAGTGTACACCAATCCCTATGCATGTTTCAACTGGGATCGTTTTGGACTTGAGAGTCAGCTGCAGATGAATTATGCACTGATGTGCATCCAGCCTGAAATCGCATCGAATAACGGCATTACAAAAGAATCCATGATTAACGAGATCATTGATTTCTACAAGAAGTATACAAATTATGAACTTAGCACTACGCAAGCCGAATATATGCTTAATGGTCTCCGCCCTGATGGTAAGGCGGAATTCCCCGTTGAGTAACCGCATAACAACATGAAAAAATCAGATTTCAGTAAGCATGACCTTTCTCCTGCAAAGGGAAAGGTCATGTCTCAAAATAATAGCTTGCGTTATGCATTAAAATTTCAAGGGATATTATGGATGTCAGTAATATTGCTTATGGTCGTTTTTGCACTGTCATTGGTTATGGGACAATACAGAGTACCCTTGGAAGATACTTTCCGAATTGTGTTTTCAAAGATTTTCACAATAAACAGAACCTGGGATAATATCCAGCAGGCGGTTGTCATGGATCTCCGATTGCCGAGGACCATTGCTGCCGTAATAATAGGTGCAGCACTAGCCCTTTCAGGAGCAACCTATCAGAGTATATTCAAAAATCCTATGGTGTCTCCTGATCTCCTTGGAGTATCTTCCGGTGCATGTGTTGGTGCTGCCTCAGCTATACTTTTATATGGGAGCAGTATCGTTATTCAGATTTGTGCCTTTGCTGGGGGTCTGATTGCTGTGGCAATCACCCTTATGATACCACGTTTGATTCGTAACGAATCCACTACTGTTTTGGTACTTTCAGGCATTGTAATCAGCAGCTTGATGTCCTCAATCATGAGTATCATCAAGTTTGTAGCGGATACGGACACACAATTGGCTGAGATTACCTATTGGATGATGGGCTCCTTTGCAATGACCACTTTTGAAAGTATGCTCCCTGTCCTTCCGACAATCCTGATTCCCATGGCGGTAATTTTGCTAATGAGGTATCGGCTTAATGTACTTTCCTTGGGGGACAATGAAGCAAAATCACTGGGAATTAATCTTCGTACTACACGGGGAATGTTCATATTGTGTTCTACCCTGATTACTGCAAGCAGTGTCTGCCTGTCCGGTACCATCGGATGGGTGGGACTAGTGATTCCACACACTGCCCGTATGATTATCGGATCAGACAACAAAAGGATGCTTCCCATCGCAATGATATTTGGCGGGATTTTCATGCTGGTTATTGATATACTTTGCAGAACAATAACCGCTGCTGAACTGAGACTTGGTATTCTGACCGGTGTTATAGGAGCTCCCTTTTTCATATTTATCCTGTTCAGGCAAAGGAGGCAAGTTCAATGATCTTGGAAGTAAATAATCTCAGTTTTCATTATCATAACAGTCCTATGATTTTTAATAAGGTCAATTTCAGCGTGGACAATGGAGAAGTGCTTTCAATCCTCGGTACCAATGGTGCAGGAAAGTCAACACTTCTTAATTGCATTGCAAATCTATATAAACCGGTGTCGGGGAAAATCCTTCTTAATGGTCGATCAATGTCGAGGATGAGTCTCCGTGAAGTGGCACGGGTTGTGGGGTATGTACCTCAGATTCATACACCGGCATATGCCTATACTGTGAGAGAATTTACGGTCATGGGGAGAACACCATATATCGATGCATTCAGAACGCCAAGCTCTGCGGATTACAGGATCGCTGATGAAGCATTGGACCGGATGGGAATTACACATCTTATGAACAAGTCCTACACGGAGATTTCTGGAGGGGAGCGTCAGCAGGTAATGATAGCGCGGGTAATTGCACAGCAGCCTAAGTTAATCCTCTTAGATGAGCCCACTGCACATCTGGATTATGGAAACCAATATCGTGTGGTACAGATGATATGTCAACTGGCTTCAGAGGGATACGCCCTGATAATGACGACCCATAATCCGGAACATGCCATAATTCTCAACGGAAAGGTTGCCATCCTTAATCGTCGGGGGGTATTGGGAGTAGGGCAAGCAGCGGAAACACTCAGTGCAAAAACACTCTCCGAGCTATATGGGCTTTCTATCAAAACCATATACGATAATGACGCAAAACGGAATGTATGCGTTGTTTGCTGATAATGCTATATCGCCCACACGGGTACAATCAGGTTAATGCTGTCAAAGGCCGATAGTCGATCGCTGGTACAAAGCACCGCACCGGTGCCCCTGGCTAATGTCGCCTTATCGATCACTCTGAACACGCGGGTAAGCTGTATTGGTGGCATTGCAGTCTTCTTGATTTCCATGGGGTAAAGCTTGCCGCTGTTCTCCAGCAAAATGTCAATTTCCTTGGTATCCTTGTCACGGTAATAGTAAATGAATGGCTCCAGTCCGCAATTCTGGTAGCTCTTAACGATTTCGGATACCGCGAAATTTTCAAGGATGGCACCGCTCATAGCACCGTTCATCAGTGTTTCGCTATCGCTCCATTTAGTCAGGTAAGCCACAAGTCCTGAGTCGTAGAAATACAGCTTGGGCTTTGTTACCATCCGTTTGAGCATATTGTTTGAGTAAGGACGCAGATAAAAGATAATACCCAGTCGTTCTAAAATACCAAGCCAGTTCTTTACAGATATCTGATCAATCCCGGCTACATCTGCTATGGTTTTGTAGTTGAGCATTTGACCGGCCAGAGCGGCGGCAGCCGTGAAAAAGTTCAAAAACTTCAGGGAATCAATGGTACCAGAAATCTCTTTGACGTCACGGCTGATATAAGTGCTAACATAGCTTGAGTACACAATGCGATGATCGCTATACTGTCCACTGATCAACGCTGGCATCCCGCCGCCCCAGATTCGCTTGTAGATGGCGGGGGTGTCAATGGCTTTACGTTCCCTGATTCTTTGAGAGAGCTTCTCAAAATCCAGTTCAAAGGGTTCGGTCACTGCGCCGCAAATCTCAGCTTGGGAGATGGGGGACATATGAAGAAGGCAGACCCGGCCTGCCAAAGACTCCTGTATTCCGTGCATCAGCTTAAACACCTGTGAGCCCGTGAGCCCGTGAGCCAAAAATCTCCGGGGCGGTGGTTTTGATCTATATGGATTTTAATATAGGGAAAGAGCTCTGGGGCATATTGCACCTCGTCGTGAATTCATTAGATTTTCATGTCTTGAGCCTCGTGTCTCGTGCCTGAAGAATGTGAAGCCTTCTTCCTAAGTAACCTATGGCACCATTCCGCATATTATAGATATTACGGAGGATGGTGTAATTATGAACTATGTAGTAATAATGTGCGGAGGTTCAGGCAGCAGGTTCTGGCCTATGAGCAGAAAAATCTATCCCAAGCAGTTCTTAAACACAGTAGGAGAAAAAACCATGATACAGCTTACGGTGGACAGGATTAGCAAGTTTATCCCTCCGGAGAATATTTATATGGTAACCAATAAAAATTATGTTAACACCATTAAAGAGCAGGTACCGCAAATATTCGAGGAAAACCTAATAATAGAGCCTATGATTAAAGAGACTCCTTATATCACGTTATAGGTCATATCGCAAAAGATATGACGGTTGTATAGTTAGTTTAAAATAAAACAGTCAAATCTAAGGCGATTTGGCTGTTTTATTTTTACTGTAAGAAACAAAACGAACAGATGATAAAGGAGGAAAGGATGAGTAAGTTACTTTTTAACTCTCGACCCCTCGTTGTAGCTACAGAACTCGCATGCGTTATTGGGCTAAATGAGGCAATAGTATTGCAGCAGCTACATTACTGAATAGAAAACAATAAAGACAAGAACATAAATTATGTTGATGGTAAGTATTGGACATATAATAGTGTTAAAAAATGGAGGAAAAAAATTTTTCGTTCTGGTCAGAAAAAACAGTGGTTAATTGAAACACGAAAATCCCGTTTGTAATGCGAGAATCTCGTTTTGAAAACGAGTTTCCAATTTTGTAATCAAAGCGCCCGTTTTGTAAGAGAATTTCTCATTTTGTAAGCGAGATTCTCGTTTTTAGTATTATTTTTATCAGAATTTGGCTATAATGACGTTGGTGAATCAAAAAAAGGCGTACAAAAACTAGAGGTCGATTGACTATCGAATATTTTGCAATCGGAAAATCCACCCCAAAAAGCTGCTGTAAAATTATAAGGTTGCTGGTGACGTATGCTTTTTATGTGTTACTTTTTGAGAAGCTTCGGCTTCAGTATGATGTTCTCAGGGGCAACTGGGAAACACCTAAGCTGATGTAGCAAATCTTCTCCATAGTAAAAGCTGAACGTCTGGTAGGGACTCTTGTTGTTCAGCTTTTTTCTTTTATAGGAATTTACATGATTCATAACCAGGTTAATATCCTCCTGCATAAGTGAATCAAAATATGTTCCTTTGGGTAGAATCCTCCGGATTAATTCGTGGTTCACCTCAATGGCGCCTTTTTGATAAGGGCAACTTGGATCACAGTAATATATACTTGTCTGCAAAATCCCATCCGGGCCGTATTCAATTCCTTTGGATTGGAAAACTCACTCCCATTATCTGAAAGGATAACTGGGAAGAGCTTTTTAAAGTTTTCTTTTCCCAGAGTTTTTCTGATATCACTAAAGATATCAATTACCGATTGAGATGTATTGGCATCTCGGAGATAAGCCAGCATAAGGGAGGTTTCTACAAAATGAATAGTCAATAGCACTTTACCGCCTTTACTCCCAATGACGGAATCCATCTGAACAAGAGGGAGATCAGGATTCTTTTCCATAAATGCCTGGAAATCGTTGTAGTTACGCCCGATGCGACAGCCTTTATCAATCTTGAACTCAGGTCTCTTGTAACGGGGACGGTATTTTACCTTACGGGGAAGGTCAATGTTCCTTACATCGAAAAGGCTCGCATCAATATAGTTGTAAATGGTTTTTTCACTACACATGAGCTCGTCCACATTACTGGCATAAATCTGGTGAATCGACTGTCCGTTCTTGACCAGAGGTGATATCAAGGCATTCAGCCTGGATAGTTCTGCTTCATTGGAAAGGATACCGCTCCTGGCTTCAGAAATGTTTTCCGTAAAAGCTATGTGTGCATCCGCGGCGTTATACACTATTTTCTTTAGAGTACACTTTTGATAATCTGCGCATCCGTTGCAAACATAGGGCGGTTTGAAACGACATATACAAACCTCCTCCTCAAAATTAGAATAGGAATCGTTACAATAACTGCACAGTTTACAATAGACGGTGGATGGCCGTATGCATTGACTTTTTCCGCAAATATCCTTTAACTTGCAGCTGCTACGGTGTTTACAGGCATTGTACGGGTAGCCGCTATAGCCGGTTTTCTTTTCATAGTAATGCCTCTTAATTTCCTTTGCAATCGTTGTGCGGTCTTTGTCAATTTGCCGTCCGATAGTGTCAAAGGAAAGGTTTTTCCTTAAACCTGCTTCAATTTCTAGGCGTTCTTCATAAGTTAAATACTTAGACATGGTAGTTTCTCCTTATCTGCCACAAGCATCATAAGGATAGCCACCTTATCGTATATTTAACCATTAGGTATTCTCACTGAGGAATAGATGACTTGTTAAATTGGTACCCTTGGGGCGCTGCCCCAAACCCCGGCGCTCATTGCCGCGCGGCTAGACCTACAAAATACATTAAAAAGAATACCAACGATTAGTTCGGGTTAGTCTTCTAAAATCAATGTTTGTAAAGGGAAAATCCATACTCCCTTTAACAATAAGAAATATGAGGATCTGATTGAAAATGGATTAGCCGATATGGAAATTCATTTTACAATTGAGGCAAAGAAAAAACAGTTGAGAGGACAATAAAAAGTTTGGTTGATAAGAGGATACTTATCACTGCCAATCATAATAAAGATAAAAGGGACAGAACACAATGGTATACGATTGATTATGATGTATTTAAGGTTTATGTAGATAATATAAAAGCAAGCAGACAAAATGACGAATGCAACAAGATAGAATTAGGAGAGTAAGGGGACAAAAAGACGGAATGCAATGAGTCAGATGTACAAGAGCAAGAAGACAAAACGACTAAACCATTACCAGAGACTTCTCCAGAGATACCCTTAATCAATCTATCTATCAGCAATCCTAGTGATAAACAAGAACCAAACGAAGAGAGGAATTTTGATAGGTGGATTGACAAGAAAAATGCTATTAATCAAATCTTTAATAACTGCGGATTTCGTGAGATGGAGAACTATGACGATTTAACAGACGGACAAGATCTTATTAGCCCAATACAAAGGGCTATAAAGGATATGGTCAAATATAAAATTACAACAATTGGTATAGATGTTGGGGGTGGAAATAAGGAATATATAAAATTAAGCAGAGATGAGGTTATACCAAAACTGTTACAGCTCAATATAAGTGCAGTCAAAATGGCAGTTAAAGCTATGGTGGACTATCGTAACGATATTAGACCTATAGATAAGCCAATAGCATTTGCTAAGACTGTATTATATAACGAACCCGATCAATGGGAAGCTCATATGCAGCAAGTAATTAATGATATGAAATGTCAGTATCGTATAGATAAAACAGGAGGCAGCTCAAACTATTGGTTGTGATAGGATGGTGATGATAAGTTGTTAAATGAAGAAATACTTAAATACAATTCTGAAACTCTAAAAGTTATTATAAATGATGAAGAGCTAGATTTTAACGTTGTTGCCTTTTTAGAAACAAAAACTAAGTACGCAGAGTATCTCAATTTTACATACTCATGTGGTGGCTATATGTTTTTTTCTAAAATAGAAGGTATTTCAAGTAAAATGTACATTTTTTGCCACAAAGGGTACACATCTATTAGCCTTGTGTAATAGATGTTCTATGTTCCAGTCTGTAGCTGTTCCCGGTCATATTCAGAATCTTACAACGGTGGATAAGCCGGTCTAAAATAGCGGTAGTTATTGTCGCATCTCCCATAAAGTCTCTCCACTCGTCAACCCCTTTATTGGATGTAATTAGCCATGTGCATAACCCAGACTTATTGATATAACTGGATTTTAAGCACATAAAATTTGTTTATCACTCAATATATGATAGGATTTCCTCCCATAAATGTCGAATTAAGTATTTATGACAATAAAAACCAACAAGAACAGGAGGAATCCCTATGCATCAACAATTAATAATGAATGTAATCGATCTATTTACTCCTCAATCCAAAGTTGAATTCTATACTAAAATATTTGATACTCTTGTACTCTCCAACTTTCCCGATGAAGTCAATACAAGTACTTCCGGTCCGGACGGTTTCTCGCGCCACGCACTTTTCAGAGCTTTTATGGTTATGAAGTGCGAGAAATTCTCCGAGATAACCCAACTTCAGGAATATCTCTACAATAACCAGATTATCGCTCATGCTTGTGGATTTGATATTACTAAAAAGTTGCCTTCCTACTGGACTTACAGGCGTTTTATCAAAAACACTGCCCATAAATGGTTTACTACGGTTATGGAGTCTCAAGTTAAGTCCCTTGTTTCTCTTGGTTTCATCGATGGTAGTTTTGTTTCTCTTGATTCTACTTCCATTGAGGCCAATACCTCTAAGAATAACTCCAAGTCTTTTGACAAAAACCGCTATGATAAATCCTTTCAGCCTAAGTCTGATAAAGACTGCAAACTCGGTGTCAGAACCGCCAGTAATGCCTATAACGAGAAAAACTATGAGTTCTACTGGGGCTATAAGAACCATATTCTTGTGGATGCCATATCAGGTTTGCCTATCGCTGAAATTACCACTCCTGCCAATGTTAACGATAGTGGAATTGCCGTCTCCATACTCAAGGACACTCATTCATGGCTTTCTCTTGATGAAACATACTTCATTGCTGACAAAGGCTATGATGTCAGAGATATTTACAACTACGTCTGCAATGAATTACATGGTCATTGTTTCATTCCTTTAAACCAAAGAAGCTCTAAGAAAAAAAGAAAGTCCCTTCCCTCTGATAATCTTCTTTGTGATGCTGGCCTTGCAATGCATAAAGATGGACGCCAGTATTTGAAAAGTTACATTAAACAGAAGTTTTGTTGCCCCTTCCGCACTTCCAAAGACGATACTTTATGCCCATGTAATCATTCTAAATACTTTAACGGTAAGAAAAACAGAGGCTGTATCAAGTATGTTTCCACAGGTACTGATTACAGAGCTTCCATCAACAGAGACTCAGAATATTTTAAGTCTATTTATTCTTTGAGATCCGAGTCTGAACGTTACAATGCCAGATGGAAGAACCTAAATACAGATAAGGCTTCCGTACGCAACATGGCGGCAATTGAAAATCTGAATACCATTGGACACATTTGCCTATTAGCTCTTGCTATTGCTGCTGTTAAATCAGGTAAAACCAACTGCTTGAAATCACTAAAAAAATTCAAGAAGTCTGCATAATCCCAAAGTGTATATCATGAAAGCCCCGGGCATTGCCATGCCCTTTTTGTTGCATTTTCTGCTATTTGTCAGGTTTGGATTGAGTTTTCAATGTGCATTCGTCTACTTACCATTTATTTCAAGGCCTTATTGCCTTAAAATCATTAATTATGCTCATCTCTAGGATGTAATTATTAAAGAAGTTCTCTCTGCCATAGAGGATATAAATTCAAAGAAAAGGTTTGCTTCTGCATTACTGAGCGGCATAAATTCTACTTCATCTATGATAACCATTGTCGCCTTGTTAATTATCTTCAGTCGGCGTCGGCTGGTAGCAGAGATTTCAAATGTTTATAAAAAGGTGGGTCATGTATTGTAAAATCACTGTATAGTTTGGGTAGTAAAAACATCCAATTTAATAGAAAAGAAAATGACATCTTTACATAAATTGTAAAATCAGAAGTAATCTAGAAGCGAAGTATAATGGGAAATAACAAGTTAATCATTAAATCTCAGATTTGCGTTACACCCTTAGAACCTGAATGATATTCTTGAATTGCCAAGAACTTTCTCTCATCTAGAACCCTCGCTTTTCTTCTTATAAAAACATTCCCTTCATGGTAACAGTTTTAATATTTTAACTGTTTACTGCGAAGGGAGTATATTAAGAATCAAATATAATGAGGTGAAAAGATGTCCCCCCACTATGTGGCTTGTAAAGTATATTGTTCAGGGTATATAAGCCACAATATCAAGGAAGTGATTTGTAACCCTTTGAAAGAAGCAATGGAGATAAAGGGTTACAAATCACCAAGTGGCGGGTTCCAATTTTTGTGACAGGCGATGGGCATATATCCCCAGCCTAGGATGTATAGGCAATCAGCCTCATTGAAATCTTGTTATAAACCAAAAAGTAGTCTTTTTAGGTAAGTTGTAAAATGAAGTGACGTAAGACAAGAAAGTAGTGACTCATGGTAAATCCAGTGTATAATGTTTAGTAACTACAAAAAACATTACAAAGGAGTGTTACCATGAGCCAATATAATAATACCGCAGAATCAAGAAAATTTAAACACCTAACTTTAAGAGAAAGATACAAAATAGAAATTTTAATCAAAGAAAGATTAAAA
>JAQUTA010000166.1 GCA_028709965.1 Lutispora sp. | reverse complement strand
CACACTCCCCGCCGTGACTGTATATGTGGTAGGAAAGAGTGACACCCTATGGAAAGTTGCCAAAAAATATAACACAACAGTGGATGCCATAGCTAAGGTAAATAGAATTGAGAACCTAGATAAAATCAACGAAGGTGACAAAATCCTAATAATGAAAAATATGAGACTGAGTAAATAAGAACTCAGAATTTAGAACTCAGAGCTCAGAGCTCAGAGCTCAGGAATAGAGCTAGTGGAATAAGATTCTCTAGCTCATTTTTATTTCCCTCTCCGTGTTCTTCCGTGTTCCCCGTCCCCTAACTCCAACGCCCTACTCAAACCTGGAACCCAGAGCCTAGCACCTAGAGCCTGTCCCCCTTAGTTCTTAGCTCTCAGTTCTTTCATATAGGCATACCCAAAAGCAAATTCGTGTATTATAATATAGTTAGCAATAATTTGGAGCGTGATAGTGATGAAATATACTCAAAAAGCACCAGCGAAGATAAATCTGTCTATAGATGTGCTGCGCAAAAGACCTGACGGCTTTCACGATGTAATCATGATAATGCAGTCCATAGCATTATATGACACCATAACCGTGAAGCCAATACATGGGGGTAAGATTACAGTTACTTCAGACTCTCGGCACATACCTGAAGGCAGTTCGAATATAGCATACAAAGCCGCAGAATTTTTACGCCACAAATACAATGTAAAAGATGGCGCAGAGATATTTATAGAAAAAAACATACCTGTTTCTGCAGGTTTGGCAGGTGGAAGCACGGATGCAGCTGCAGTGCTGAAGCTTTTGGACAAAGCATGGAAGCTCAAACTGTCAAAAACAGAAATATTGGAAGCGGCGAAAAAGCTGGGCTCTGATGTTCCATTTTGTGTATCAGGTGGCACAGCCTTAGCTGAAGGACTAGGTCAAAAACTGACCCCGCTAAAAGCTATGCCTGAATCCTACATACTCCTTGCCAAGCCTGACATGGACATCTCTACCAAAGAGGTATATGAAGGCATTGATACAGAGAAGATAATAGAAAGACCGGACATAGAAGCTATGATAAAAGCCATAAATGAAGGAAGTCTGGCCAAGATTGGAGAAAACCTATCCAATGTGTTGGAATATGTGACTGTAAGGAAATGTCCCATCATACCGGATATTAAGGCAAAGCTGTTGGAATATGGAGCCTTGGGCAGCGTCATGAGCGGGAGCGGTCCCACAGTATTTGGAATATTTGATGATCAGGCCTTGGCATATAGTGCTTACGATCATATTAAGCATATGGTAAACGAAATTTTCGTAGTAAAACCCCTGACTGATAATTGGGAGGTGTAATGATTGAACGCCATCATACTTGCAGGAGGGAAAAAGGGAGAACACCCAAATACCATAGAAAACAAAGCTCTCCTGAAAATTCATGATAAATATATGATAGAATATGTCATAGACAGTTTGAAGAAAGTTCCTCAAATAGATAAAATACTGGTAGTTGGAGACAAAACTCAATTGACTCAGGCCATAGGCAGCAAAGCTGATTATATTATAGAAGGCACGGGCTCAATTGTGGACAATACAATCAAGGCTTTGGATTATTTGTCAGGAGAAAAGGAAATACTTTTGCTCACCTGTGACATACCTATGATCACTCCCGAGGCTCTTGAGCATTTCATCAAGAGCTCCAGAGAAAAAAATGCAGACCTATGCTATTCAATAGTTGAGAAAAGCTTAAATGATGAGAAATATCCGGAAGTAAAAAGAACCTATGCAAAGCTAAAGGAAGGCGAATTTACCGGAGGAAATGTATTCTATTTCAATCCGGAGATAAAGGACAGATGCAAGGATTTTGTAGATAAGATGCTCAAATACAGAAAGAGTCCAGCCAAAATGGCTCAAATATTAGGCTTTACTTTTCTGATAAAACTTGCATTAGGAGTTCTCACCATAAATTCTATAAAGAAAAAATGTGATAAGCTGATGAACATCAATGCAGAAGTAGTAATATCCCCCTACCCTGAAATAGGCAATGACGTAGACAAAATATCCGACATCGAATTCGTAGAGAAGTATTTATCGGTTTATTGAAAAGCACTTGGGGACATTCCGCAGCAAGACATGACCCGCGTAGCAGCGGTGTGTCCCCGCACCTTAAATAACGCCGGGGACATTCCCCAAAAAGGAATACCCGCCTGACCGGGGTGTGTCCCCGTACCTTAATGTCCTTAATGTATATAAAAGCCACAGCCTGCAAAAGATAAAGGATGAATCTTTTGTAAAGGCTGTGGTTTTGTGTTGCATCAATTTCTGATAAGCATAAAAAATTTCGCAGATCCCACCGTGCTTGGAGTTATCGTGCTCATATCCTTATTTGAATTTTTTATAGATAGGCCTGCATTAAAAAAGCAAGGCCATGTATATGATGCCAAAATCACATCCATCATTAGCATAGTTGGAGTTTTTTCAGCAGTTGCAATGGCTATCATAACAAGATTCATAAAGTAGGGAGCGGGGTGATCAAATGTCTCTATTTGGCAAAAAGATAAAAGAAAATAAAATAGAAAAAATGCAAAGCACAGACTCTCTGGATGTTAATATAACCAAGGTTAAGGAGCTTTTAAAAGATTGTGATGATATAGTCTACAAAGAATTTGTGGTAGGCGAGGAGCAAAAGCTTAGATTTACCGCTGTATATATAGACG
>JAQUTA010000071.1 GCA_028709965.1 Lutispora sp. | reverse complement strand
AACAGACATATAAAGCTGTTTTATGAAAACCAGAGCAAAAAGGAGACTTTTGTTTTAGCAGTAAAGAATTTTGTTATAATAAATACAGTATTGGTAATATCTTTAGCCCTAGGTGTGATAATTTAGGCCTTTGATTGACAGACAATGGTTTTATTTCTATAATTATTATTACTAGATATATTCTACTGAAACTATAAAATAATTGGAAGGTGGGTTTTATATGAAACAAAAAGTAACTTTTTTCCGCTGCAGTGTGTGTGGGAATATTGTTGAACTTATAAAGAACGGTGGCGGTGAGCTAGTATGCTGTGGTAAGCCAATGAATAAGTTGGTTGCCAATACTACGGATGCTTCCCAAGAAAAGCATGTACCTGTGGCTACTAAAAAGGATGGCAAAATAGTAGTAGAAGTTGGGTCTGTTCCTCATCCTATGATACCGGAGCATTTTATTGAGTGGATAGCCGTTGTATCAGATAATGGAGTAGAAAGAATTCACCTTGATCCGGGGCAAGAACCTAAAGCTGTATTCTGCGACAAAGAAAGTGTTGATATATATGAATATTGCAATCTCCATGGTCTATGGAAGTCAACTCTATAAATATTATCAAATATTAGTAGAATAAAGCAGAGCTGTGGATGATGGCTCTGCTTTTTGTAGTATAGCACATAAGAATATGAGGTAAAAGAATGAAAGAAACAATATTAAAAAATCAGCGGTATAAATCAATTGTATTTCTCATAATAGCCTCAATACTTTGGAGTACAGGTGGGATACTTATCAAGCTTGTAAACTGGAACCCTATAGCTATAGCAGGTTCTAGAAGCTTTATTTCTTCAATAGTAGTTTTGATATATCTAAGAAAGCCTGTATTGACTTGGTCAAAAGCTCAATTGGGTGGAGCAATTGCTTATGCTTCTACTGTAATTTTATTTGTTTCGGCAAACAAACTTACTACATCAGCTAATGCAATACTTCTTCAATTTACCGCTCCTATATTTGTAGCAATATTAGGAGCCTGGCTTTTGAAGGAAAAGATTAAATGGTATGATTATCTGGCTATTATCGCAGTGTTCGGCGGCATGCTGCTTTTCTTTATAGACAATGTTGGGGTTGGAAGCATGCTAGGAAATGTATTAGCTGTAATAAGCGGATTTTTCCTTGCCTGTGTAACAATAGCTTTAAGATTTCAGAAGGATGGATCCCCCGTTGAAACCACTTTGATAGGTAATATCCTTACCTTTCTTGTTGCAATACCATTTATTATTGGAAAAGTTCCTGATATTCAAAGTATCTTGGGAATAGTATTATTAGGGATATTTCAACTTGGATTTGCTTATATACTATATGCATTAGCTATAAAACATTTATCAGCTTTAGAAGCAATATTGATTACTGTTATAGAGCCTTTGCTGAATCCACTTTGGGTATTTATTTTTGCCGGAGAAAAGCCAAGTTTGTATGCGATTCTAGGAGGTTTTATCGTTATAGTATCAGTAACTGTAAGAAGTATTGTTATCACAAAGGAATCAGCTAAGAATAATAAATATGTAAGCGACAAATAAAATTTTATATAAAAATTTGTACTGGGGGTTATATAATGGAAAGGCCTAAAGTGGCAATCATATTTACCGGGGGAACCATATCTATGTCTGTGGATCCACGAATCGGAGCGGCAATACCTTCTCTTTCAAATGATGAAATAATGTCTTTGGTTACAAATATAGATAAGTTTGCAGAGATCGAATCTATAGATTTTGGCAAATTGCCAGGACCTCATATAGACCTTGAAAAAATGATAGAACTTCGCAGCTTGGTTCTTAAGACTATAGAGAGAGAAGATATCGCAGGGGTAGTAATTACTCATGGTACGGATACTTTAGAGGAGACAGCATATTTATTGGATCTGTCTATAAATTGTGAGAAGCCCATAGTTGTTGTCGGAGCTATGCGAAACAGCTCTGAATTAGGTTACGATGGACCTAGCAATTTGGCAGCGGCTGTATGCACGGTTATTTCACCTCATTCAAAAAATAAAGGTGTTTTAGTGGTTATGAATAATACTGTGAATGCAGCAGGAGAAGTTACCAAGACCAACACATTGAGCTTAGATACGTTCAAATCCTTAGAATTCGGTGCATTGGGAGTAGTCGATAATGATAGGGTTATATTTCATAGAAATGTAATAAGCAGAGAATATATACCTTTAACGACAAATAGCATTGAAACTAGAGTAGATTTGATAAAATGTGCTTCGGGGATGGATTCCAAATTCATAATATATTCAGTGGATACAGGTTCTAAAGGCATTATACTCGAAGCTTTAGGTAGAGGTAATGTGCCTCCCAAAATGATTGAAGGAATAAAATATGCAATTGACAACGGAGTATTTGTAGTAATGGTATCAAGATGCCCTACTGGAAGAGTATTAGATACTTATGGTTATGAAGGTGGGGGAAGACAGCTTAGAAATATGGGAGTAATTTTGGGTGGTGATCTTCCAGGGCAAAAAGCTAGAATTAAGCTGATGCTGGCTCTTTCTGACACTAGGAATATAGAAGAATTGCGACGTATTATGGAACAGAGCCAGTATGACGAGAATGAAATTTATAGCACTTAAAAATAGCAGATTCAAGCTGAATCTGCTATTTTGCTATGGCTTGAGTTTTATCAATGTATAAAAATCAGCACTGTTTATTGTAACTGTTTCCTTATTTATATCTTTCATTCCATTCATATTGAAAAAGATGAATTTTACTTTTACATATTGATTTTCATCTTCAAATATCATATCTTGCTGTTCTACGGCATTGGTATTTCTATATTTACTATAGATTTTATTGCCAAAATCAGATAAATTCATTTTATAAATTTCTTTATCATCAAATAGAATCCGAATTTCCTCACCTTGATAATTATAAACTATTTTTAATCCATTTCCATATACTTGACCCTTGAAATATCTAAAATCCAGCATGTAATCATATCCAACTATAGTCACGGGCTCATATTTGATATCTCCTTAACTAGATATTTAGTAATCATTGAAGTTCTTCATTTAGTATGAAAGATTTTATAGAAATTTATTTTACGGAAGTATATAATGATATATAAAACTATTTTTATCACTGAACCAATCCGCCCTAAGACCCCCGTACCCCAGGGTACCTTCTCTTGCCCCATAAGGCAATTCACCTTGCCTCTACAGGCGGCGGGTTTCAAAGGGCGGCTAAGTCCAGTATGGACTCGACTAACATTCAGTGGGGGTCGAATCCCCCCTGAATGAAGTCTCGTTCAAGAAAGGGGATAATATTTTGAACGATGAGAAAGTAGATTTGCATATTCATACTTCGGCTTCAGATGGGACTTGGACTGCTGAAGAAGTTACTGAAGAAGTTATTAAAAATAATATCAGCATATTTTCTGTTACAGATCATAATTCAGTAGAAAACGTGGAAAGAGTTAGGAAACTTGCGGAAGAAGCTGGCTTAACTTTTATACCTGGTGTTGAGATTGATACCTCTTATTTTGGTGCAAACTTCCACATATTGGGATATGGCATAGACATTTATGAGAAAGGCTTATTAAAACTAATCTTACAAAATAAAGTTTTTATGGAAGAAAAGGATGAAGAGAGTATAAAGTTTCTTTACAATAAGGGCTTGGACGTAAGCTTATCAGAATATGGCAGGTATTATAATAATGCAGCAAGAGGCGGTTGGAAAGCTTTAAATTATCTCATAGATAAGGGAATATGCAAAGACACTAAAGATTTTTTCCCTCTATTTGATGGTTGGGGTAATCCATTTGAAAAGATGAATTTTCCAAATCCTAAAGAAGTTATCAATATAATAAAAGATGCAGGGGGCATAGCTGTATTGGCTCATCCCGGTGCACCTTTTTATCGTTTGGATTATGAAATCTTAGTTCCTGAAATGTTAAAAGAAGGCATAATGGGAATTGAATGCTATCATCCAGAAAATAATTTTCAGGTCACAAAGTTTTGCCAAGACTTTTGTAGAGCAAATAATCTTGCTATAACCGGAGGTTCTGATTGTCATGGCACATTTTTCAGCAAAAGAAAAATAGGAACTCCCAATATTATGTATAGCAGTATAAAGCTTGCTATATAATTTTGACCATCACTCACAATAGGAGGTGACTTAGTGGTTGCAGATAAGCATCCTGCATATCAGGAGGAGAAGGATAGGCTTGATTATACTCTTAAACTTGTGAACAAAAGCCTAGAAACCTATATTATGCGGAAAGACAATATAGATGAGGAAGTAGCAAAGGGCAAAAAGCATTTTAGTTCTGAAAGCAGTCAGCAGTATATTGATCTTATGATTAATACAATGCTCCAAGATAGAGCTGAGATAAAACTGAGGAATTTGTCACAGGCAAAACAGAAACCTTATTTTGCCTGTGTTGATTTTCGAGAGAAAGAAAGGGTTACTAAAGATAAGTATTATATAGGGAAAATGGCTTTAATCGATGAAGCAACTATGGAGCTTGTAATTACTGACTGGAGGGCTCCTATTGCAAACCTATATTATGAATCAAGGCTAGGTGATACTGAGTATTCATGTCCTGAAGGCATTATAAAAGGGGAGCTTCTTTTAAAAAGGCAGTTGATAATAAATAAAGGAAAACTGGAAGAGATATACGATATTGATATAACCACTAACGATGAAATATTGCAGGCTTCTTTGGGAGCAAATGCAGATAATAGGCTCAAGGAAATTGTCACAACAATTCAGAGTGAACAAAACAAAATAATAAGAGCCGATATGTGGACTCCCTTGATAGTGCAAGGTGCTGCTGGGAGCGGAAAGACAACCATAGCTTTGCATCGCATAGCATATCTTATTTACACCTATGAAAAGTCATTTAAGCCTGAGAATTTTATGATCATTGCACCTAACCGATTTTTCCTTAATTACATCTCCGAAGTACTGCCTGAATTAGGAGTAGAAAGGGTTCTTCAGACAACCTTTGAAGATTTTGCTCTCCAAATAATTGGTTTAAAATTAAAGGTAGTTGATGGATATGAAAAAATAAATAGATTTGTCAATGAAAGTAAAGACTTAGACCAATCTGCTAGAAATAAACTTATGAAGAAGGAGTCCCAACTCAAATGCTCCATGAAATTTAAGGAGATAATAGATGATTATATCATAACCGTGGAAAAAGAGTTTATCCCTCAGGAAGATTTTAAGCTTAATTCAATAATAATATATAAATATGATGAGTTAAACAATCTTTTTTTAAATGAATACAGCAATCTACCAATTGTAAAAAGGATTGATGAAATTAAAAAACATATGACAAATCGGCTCAACGCTCGCAAGGAAGCCATAATAGAGAACTTAGAGGAATCTTGTGTCACAGAAATAAAACAGATAAAAGCTTCTATGGAAGAAACCGAAGAGAGACAAAGTCTAATTATTAATATAATTGACAATAAAAATGAGTTAGTGAACAAAATTGAAACTCATTCAAAAAAAGCTGTGGCTGATTATATTAAAAAGATATCAAAATTGAATCCATACGAATATTATAAGGATTTCTTGAAGAATTTCATAACCAATCCTGGCTTATCTATAGAAAATATTTCTGGAGAGCTTATTGAATTTATGGTTCAGCGATCTATGCGGGTTTTTAAGACAGATTATGTGGAAATTGAAGATTTAGCTCCTATTATATACATGAAGTATAAAATACATGGTATAGATGAGAAAATCCCTGTAAGGCACATTGTTATAGATGAAGCTCAGGACTTCAGCCCATTTCAAATATTGGTTATTAGAAAAATAATAAAAGACTCTTCCTTTACTATTTTGGGTGATTTGGCTCAAGGTATACATTCCTATAGAGGCACAAGGGATTGGATGGAAATAAAGGATAAGGTCTTTGACGGCAAGCATTGTGAACTGCTTATGTTGGAGCAGAGTTACAGGACAACAATAGAGATAATGAATGCAGCGAATACAGTATTAAGATATTTAAAGCATAAGAATTTTCCAATAGGAAGACCTGTAATAAGGCATGGACCTTCAGTTTGTGTAAGGCAGAAGAAAAGTCTTAAGGATATATGCATGCAAATTGCAAACGATATGGATGAATTTAGTTATAAGAAGTATAAATCCATGGCGATTATTTGTAAGACAATAGATGAATGTAGGATAGTATATTCTTATTTCAAAGGTTTGAAGCACAAGCCAAAGTTAATTACAGGCAGCGAAAAAGAATATAATAGTGGGATTGTCATATTGCCTTCTTATCTTTCAAAGGGCTTGGAATTTGATGTTGTCTTTATAGCCAATGGAAGCAAAGAAAATTATGGTATGGAGGAGATGGATGTTAAGCTATTATATGTATCAATGACAAGACCCCTGCATAGGCTTTATATATATTATTTAGGAGAAATTTCACCTCTCTTAGAAAAATTATAATAATAATAGAGCGTATAGGGGACATTCCGCAGCAAGGAATGCCCGCGTAGCAGCGGTGTGTCCCCTTACCTTGTTGGAGGTATAGGAATGAAAGAAATAGTATTAGCAGGAGGATGTTTTTGGGGTGTAGAAGAGTATGTGTCTAGACTCAAAGGGGTAATAGAAACCAAGGTTGGCTATGCCAATGGGAAAACGGAGAATCCTACTTATCCTGAAGTCAGAACAGGAGAAACAGGTCATGCTGAAGCATGCTATGTAAAGTATGATGAAAAGGAAATCTTTTTAGAAGAGTTACTCAAAAGGTTTTGGAGAGTCATAGATCCTACAATAATGAATCGTCAAGGTTCCGATGAAGGAACTCAGTATAGAACAGGTATTTATTATATAAGTGACGAGGATCTCCCTATAATAAAAGAAAGCATGGTAGAGGAGCAAAAAAAATACTCTGAAGCTATAGTAACAGAAATTGAATCGCTAAAATGCTTTTATGACGCGGAGGAATACCATCAGAAGTACTTAAAGAAAAACCCAGGTGGCTATTGTCATATAAAACTATAGGGTGGCATTAATGCCACCCTATAGTTTTATTACCAATTATTTGCTAATACTTCAAAATGTGCTTTTGGATGATCACATACTGGGCACATTTCAGGAGCTTTGTTTCCTACATGAATATGACCGCAATTTCTGCATTTCCAGTAAACCTTGTCGCCTTTAACAAATACTGTATTTTCTTCTACGTTTTTTAGAAGAGCAAGATATCTTTCTTCATGTTCCTTTTCAATATTGGCTACCATATCAAAAAGAGTAGCAATGGTAGAAAAGCCTTCTGCTCTTGCTTCTTCTGCAAATCCCTTGTACATAGAGGTCCATTCGTAGTTTTCACCTTCTGCAGCATGTTTTAAATTCTGAGATGTGTTACCAATACCATTAAGAAGCTTAAACCAAATTTTAGCATGTTCTTTTTCATTATCGGATGTTTCTTGAAAAATTGCTGCTATCTGCTCATAGCCTTCCTTTTTTGCAGCGGAAGCGAAATAGCTATACTTGTTTCTTGCCATTGATTCACCGGCATATGCTTCCCATAAATTCTTTTCTGTTTTTGTTCCTTTGATATCCATTTTATCACCTCTTATTATACTTTTTTTTATTTGAGTACTATTTAATTATAGAATAAAAGAGATGCATTGGCAATTAATATAGATAATTAATAAATAGAATTTGTTATTACTATCCCAATATTTTTTTCAAGTCTGCTTCAGCTGTAGTGATAGGTGTTATGTTGAATTTTTCAACAAGCACGTTCAGTACATTCTGTGAGAAGAAGGCAGGTACTGAGGGTCCAATGTAGATATTCTTTATTCCTAGTGCTAAGAGTGTTAAGAGTATACATACTGCTTTTTGCTCGTACCAGGAAAGCACCAAAGTCAAGGGCAATTCATTCACATCACATTTAAAAGCCTCAGATAATGCTACAGCAACCTTTATGGCTGAATAAGCATCATTGCACTGACCCATATCCATAATTCTAGGCAGCCCACCTATTTCTCCTATATTAAGGTCGTTGAAACGGAATTTTCCGCAGGCTAAGGTCAATATGATTGTATCCTTAGGTGACTTCTCGACAAATTCTGTATAATAGTTTCTACCGGGTTTTGCTCCATCGCAGCCGCCGACCAAGAAGAAATGTTTTATTGCTCCTGCTTTTACAGCATCTATAACTTTATCTGCCACACCAAGAACTGTGCCATGACCAAATCCTGTCATCAGTTCAGTGCCGCCATTTATGCCTGTCATAACCTTTTCTTCTTGCCATCCGCCTAGCTCTAATGCTTTTTCTATCACTGGGGCAAAATCTTTCTTCCCATTCACTTCATCTATATGAATGAGTCCAGGGTAGGAAACTACTTCAGTAGTAAAAACTCTGTCCATGTAGGAGGGCTTTGGAGGCATTAAGCAGTTTGTTGTAAATAAGAAAGCTCCTGGAACATTGTCGAATTCCTTCTGTTGATTCTGCCAAGCTGTTCCAAAATTGCCTTTCAAATGAGCATACTTTTTTAATTCCGGATAGCCATGAGCCGGAAGCATTTCACCATGAGTATATATATTTATTCCTTTACCTTCGGTTTGATCGAGTAATTGTTTGAGATCTAATAAATCGTGACCTGAAACCACTATAAAGGGTCCTTTTTCAATTATAGTTGTTACCTTGGCTGGTACTGGAGTACCATATGCGGATGTATTTGCTTCATCCAAGAGCTCCATGCATTTTAAATTGATCATACCAAATTCCATAAGTAAAGTTAGCCATTCTTCGATGCTGTGCTCTTCACCAAGAGCATGCATGCCTTTGAAGAACCAATTGCTTACTTCCTCGTTTTCCTTGCCTAATACATAAGCATGGTAAGCATAGGCTGCCATACCTTTTAGCCCTAAAAGCAAGGTAGAGCGAAGAGATATCACATCAGGATCACCAGACCAGAGAGATTCCATGGAAAAGTCTTTGGCATCGCCCATATTTATTTTTTCTTCTCTTACTTCATTGATGATTTTTTCAAGAGTCACTGTATTAAAGTTTACATTTGTAATAGTGGTAAATAGACCCTGCATCATAAGCTCAACACCTTTTTTTGTAGGGATTTTGCCATATGATGCTCTAGCCAATCCTACTAAGGCACAAATCAATTCATCCTGTTTGTTTGAAACATCGGGCTGTTTACCGCATACACCAACTTTAGTGCAGCCTTTACCTCCTACGGTTTGCTCACACTGAAAACAGAACATGTTACTCATCAAAAATTCCTCCTTTTATTTTGCATCTGAATACTTATTATAATTTTTAGGACATGGTGATTTTACTACGAAAAATTCCAAGGTTTCCTTTTCTTCATTGTAAACATTCATTTTGATATTAAAGGGAATACTTATAATGCTTCCTTGGGGATATCTATGTGTATCTTGATCATCAAGCTGGAGAGAAATTAATCCTCGAACTACTATCATATATACATTTGAATTAGAATAATGCTCAGGAAGGCCCTCACCAGTATTCAAAACCATGTGATTGATGTTTACATTCTCATCATCTATAATTCTTTCAATGGTTTTTTCGTCAGTAATAGTAAAGCTTTGTTTGGTTTCTAACATTATTTCACCTCCTTAATCTTCAACAATAGTTCCATCGGTTCCTATAACGACAATTCTCCAGGGTATCATTTTTCCGCTTCTTTGCAGAGCTTCCTTGACTGCATAAGATAGACCTCCGCAACATGGTACTTCCATTCTAAGAACTGTTACGCTCTTTATTTCATTATATTTTAATATCTCTGCTAATTTTTCTGCATAATCAATACTGTCTAATTTGGGGCATCCTATCAAGGTAATTTTATTTTTCATAAAATCGTTATGGATGTTTGCATAAGCATATGCAGTACAATCTGCAGCTATTAGCAAATGAGAGTTATTGAAATAAGGTGCATTAATCGGCACTAGCTTAATCTGACAAGGCCATTGATTTAGCTGAGGTTCAATGCGTGATTCTTGAGAATCATGGCCGCAGCATCCGCTTGGCTGCTCTTTTTTAAAAGATTTTTCAATAGCTCTTGCATGAGAACCGGGACAACCGCAAGCTAATTTTTCTGGAGCAGTATCTTTATTTGATTCCATATGAATTTTTACTGCTTCTTCATCAAAAGCATCAGCTTCTCTTTCTTCGATATTTATAGCACCAGTAGGACAGTCAGGCAAACAAGCTCCAAGACCATCACAGTAAGATTCAGAAATTAGTTTAGCTTTTCCATCAATAAGCCTTAAAGCGCCTTCATGGCAAGCATTTATACATAAACCACAACCATTACATTTTTCTTCATCTATTTTTATTATTTCTCTAATCACTAAAGTCTCCTCCTTTAATTACTTGTCTATTTACGCTAAGTATAATATAATCAAATCATAAAATCGGTATCTTTAGTTACGAAAGTAAAGGGTGATAAAATGCATGAAAAATGGCTTGATACACTTCTAGCGTGTCCGCTATTCAAAGGAATAGAACAAGAGGAATTGAATTCTATGCTAATGTGTCTTAAACCTAAAGTAGAAAAATATAAAAAAAATGAATTTATTAAAATTGCCGGTGATAAATATAAAGGCTTAGGTATTATGTTGTCTGGCAGTGCAGCTATTACTAAAGAGAATTCCATTGGTGATAGAGTAATAATAACAATTGTAAGTTTTGGGGATATGTTTGGAGAAATGGTTGCTTTTTCTGGGCAATCACAATGGCCAGCCACAGTAATTGCTCAAGAAGCTTGCCAGGTTATGTTTTTGTCCTCAGATATAATTTTAGGTGAATGTTCAAAGCTTTGCAAGAGCCATAGATTATTAATTATGAATATGCTAAAAATTATATCAAATAAGGCATTGTTGCTCAGCAAAAAATTGGATTACTTAAGTATAAAGAGTATAAGAGGAAGGATCAGCAGCTTACTAATTGATCATTATGATAAAATAGGAGCGCCGTCTTTTATGATGTCTTTTAATAGAAATGAATTGGCTGATTTTTTGAATGTGTCTAGACCTGCCTTATCAAGGGAGATGTGCAAGCTAAGAGATGAAGGGATACTTGATTTTTATAAATCATCAGTAGTTATTAAAAATATCGAGGCTTTAAAATCAATGGCACAATAATATGTGATAGGAGAAATATTATGCTTCCAATGCACGCTTATCTAAATACATTCTTTTATCTGCCTCAAGCATTAAATCATCATTAGTTTTGGAAAAATCTCTTTTTACACTAAAACCTAGAGCTATGTCTGGTTTTAACGGGCCTTCATCATATAATAGACATAGTTTTTTTATTCTTTTGCATATTTTGTCTGCTTCTTTTTCTGAACATCTAGGTAGTATGATAGCAAACTCATCTCCACCTATCCTTGCCACAATATCAGATTTTCGACAGGATTTCTTCAGTATTTCTGCCATTGCCTGAATGAGTCTATCTCCAGCCTTATGACCATATAAATCATTAGTTTTTTTAAGCCCGTTCATATCTCCTAGTATCAAACTGTATGGAAGCTCTCCAAGACAGCTTATCTTTTCGAGAGCCTCATCATAATAAGCACGATTATAGAGACCAGTTAGTTTATCATGATAACTTAGATAGAATATTTTATTTTCTGCTTCTTTTCTTAGAGTCACATCTTGAAAAACACCTTGAATCTCAGCAGAAAATTCCTTATCGCTTATTACTAGCAACCGACCTTCAAGAACTACTCTTCTATCACTTTTGGTGTGGATTACGAATTCTATATTATCATCTTGTATTTTACGAATAAAGCTTGCCAAATTATTTGTCACTATTTTTTTATACTTTTTAGGTAATATTAACAAATCAAAAATATTCATATTCATAAGCTCGACATTTGAGTAACCAGAAATATTAGTGCAGGCATTATTTACTGAAGTAAATTTACCATTGTTATCAAATGTACAAATCAAGGCACATGCATTTTCAAAAAGATTTCTATATCTTTCTTCGCTTAGTCTAAGCTTTTCTGCAGTTTCCATCTGTTCTGTTATGTCTCTTATAATACCTTTTTCTGTAATGGGATTGCCCTTTGAATCTCTTTCCCAAATTGTCCATTCTTCTACCCATCTGATAGCGCCATCTTTGCATAGAACCCTATAGATATTTTTAAATTCCTTTTCATCAGAGGCTCTTTTTTTATAAACAGCATTTCTTGTTTCTTCAACATCTTCTTCATGTACGAAATCCCAATAATCTATTTTACCAGAGTAAAAATCTTCAGCTTTATACCCATAATTAGAAATATTTTCAGTCAAGTATTTCACAGGAATGCCAGGGCCTATAGACCATTCAAAAACTACTATTGAGCTCTTTTCTATCACATCATAGGCTTGCTTAAGTTTTTCATTATAGA
>JAQUTA010000165.1 GCA_028709965.1 Lutispora sp. | reverse complement strand
TTTGATAATCCATTGTTTCAACTTAGTGAAACTATCTTCGTCTCCCCCCATCGATACATCTCCTTCCAAAACATCACTTCTTATATTCTATACCATACAAGCATGTTATTCAATAACATATTAAAGTAAAAACCTTCCTGCTTGTCTATATCTTATTCATTCTTTATTTCATTTATACCTTTTCTCATTGTGTGATATCTCGCCTTGTTCGTATTATTTCACATTATAAGGCAATATTAATAATATATGGAATGTCCCGTAAAAAGGAATGCCAACGTATCAGGCGATGTGTCTTCGTTCCTTAGAGATAAAATTTATGCTATAATGTTATTCAAGGATGATTTTATTCCTATTTTAGGAGGAATTTATATGAATTACTTCAGCTACAAAGCTTATAACGAAGATTTGGGCCATACGCCTGTAGAAAATATTTTCATAAACCATTACATGCCCGGGGCTCCTGGGGATTATGTGAAAGTTTACCTATTAGGTCTTAAGTGCTCCTATAGCCACCATAATAATTATTTGTCTGATGATATAATTGCCAAAACAATGAATATATCTTTGGAGGACGTAAAAAAGGCATGGCAATACTGGGAAGCCCAAGGCATATTAAGAGTTATTCAATCAGAAAACACTGATAGCAATGTAATAGAATATATGGACATAAAAGAATTAATGCTCAACATAAAAGGCAAAGAAACCAAGCCGGGCAAAAACAGCGTAGACCGGATTGTACAAGCAAGACAAAACATAAAGGTTAAGGGTATGTTTGATTACATAAAGAAAATTTCCGGCAGAGAGCCGTCTCAAAATGAAATATTTACCTATCTCGATTGGATTGAAGATTATGGCTTTCCTCCTGAGGTAGTAATCATGCTTATCGAAGATTGTTACTCCAGAAACAAAAAGGATCTTCCCTACCTGAAACAAGTGGCTAGAAACTGGTTTGACGCAGGGATAGACTCCCAAGAAAAAGCAGTGAGCTACGCAAATCGCCACAAGGAAAAATGGCAAAAATACAGCAAGGTGCTCAACTTTCTAAGGATTGGCCGCCAGCCTACAGCAGTGGAAGAGGATATGCTGCAAAAGTGGTTTTATGAATTTTCCTTTTCCGATGAAGCAATACTTCGAGCTTGTGAACTGACAGCTAAAACCTTAAAGCCATCTTTTTCTTACATAGACAAAGTACTATCAGAATGGAATGAAAAAAACATAAGAACAATAGATGAAATTGAAGCTCATCTTACCAAAAACTATTCCGAAGGTAAAAAGAGTGGTCCCAAAACAGGGAAAACTAGCTTCAATAATTTTAAAGGTCGTACATATGATACAGAACTTCTAAAACAAAGGCTCCTAAAAAAGAGCAGAGGTGAGTTAAGTGAGTAATATTCAAGATATCATGAAAGAATATGATGAAACAAGAGAAAATAGCAAATGGGAACTAGAAAGCCGCAAACAAGAGCTTTATGCAAAGTTGCCACGCCTAAAGGAAATAGATGAGGAAATGATAAATCTTGGCATAAGCATAACTAAATCAATCCTGAGCAATGCGAAAAATCACAAAGAACTTTTGGAAGATTTGCATAACAAGCAAACGGATTTGAGAGTTGAAAAAGCCGAAATACTTACAGAAAATAAATATCCAAAGGATTACCTCCAAATAAAATACGACTGCAAAAAATGCAAGGATACAGGCTATGTGGGATTGGAAAAATGCAGCTGCCTGGTGCAGAAACAAATTGCTTATCAATATAAGCAGTTTAAGCTTTCTCATAAGGTAGCCCGGGAAAACTTCGACAACTTTAATATCAATTACTACTCAGATGAGCCCATGGAAAATGGAATAGCTCCGAGAGAGAATATGAAGCATGTCTATTTGGAATGCATAAAATATGCAAAAGAGTTTGACAGCCATAATAAAAATCTACTGTTTATAGGCAGACCGGGTCTTGGGAAGACCTTTCTATGCAACTCCATAGCTAAGGGCTTGCTGGACGTTGGCAAAAGCGTCATATATCAATCCGCTCCTGACTTAATAGATTTGATAAGAAAATCTAAGTTTGACTTTGACAACGAGGAAGAAGGAGACCAAGCCTTAAAGGATATATATGAGTGCGATCTGCTGATAATAGATGATTTAGGCACCGAACTGGGCACTCAATTTTCCGGTTTGGTGATTTACAATATATTGAATAAAAGGCTCATAGAAAACAAGAAGATGATAATATCCACCAATTTGGATGTAGACGAAATAATGAAAACCTATTCCGAAAGAATATCCTCCAGAATTTTTGGCAACTTCTATATGTTCGAATTCTTTGGCGAGGATATAAGGCTTAAGATGCACGATATAATATAAAATCATTGCTTGTATTGTAGAGCGCTATGTTCCTACTGATTTGTTATCAGGGATAAGGACTTTATTGATTTGGTAAGTTGTAAAATAAAGTGACGGAAGACAAGAAAGTAGTGACTCATGGTAAATCCAGTGTATAATGTTTAGTAACAACAAAAAACATTACAAAGGAGTGTTACCATGAGCCAATATAATAATACCGCAGAATCAAGAAAATTTAAACACCTAACTTTAAGAGGATACTGTCAAGTAATCGTTGGCAAAATATATTTATATTTTTTTTACATACAAACTCCTAATAAAATTTATCGGGTCTAGTCGCATTTATTCCACGGTTCTCTTGACAATGAGCCTCCAATGCCAT
>JAQUTA010000005.1:16624-55696 GCA_028709965.1 Lutispora sp. | reverse complement strand
TCCCGCAATATTCTATTCCAAGAAATAGCAAAGGAATATAAATATCTGTGGGCAGAGCTTACAGAAAAGGATGCTTTATTGGAGGATAATAAGGCTTATTTGGTGCTTCAAAGCACAAAACCCAAATCAGTGCTTCTCTTTTCTCAGAAAAACATGTTTATTGAGAAGGCACTCAGCTCCATAGAAGGACTGGAGATATATAAGACTAATGATGTGAATATATCGGATGATAAATATGATCTTTATATATTTGATGGCACAATGCCTGCCCAATTGCCCCAAAGTGGCAACCTGTTTTTTATCAATCCGGAAGCGGGGAATCCCTACTTGGAGGTAAAGGAAGCAATTGGCGGCGGCAAGGCAGAACTATTGAGGCATGATTTGAATCAGCATATTGATGATTACAGCTTTTATATAGGAAAGATGAAGAATATAGAGAAGCCCTATTGGGCTGATGCTTTGATGAAGACGGGACAAAACATCGCAGCAGGAGCCGGTGTTTATGAAAAGAGAAAAATAGCCTACATGGCTTTTGATATACATGACAGCGACTTTGCTTTAAATACTGCTTTTCCCATATTCATGTACAATATATCAGCTTATCTCACGGATATGGAAGAACAGGGAAAGCCTTATTACTCCAGCGGTGAAACCATTTCTTTGAACTTTTCTAATGATATTGAGGAAGCTGTAATAGAAAACCCTAAAGGCGATAAGACGAGCATGAGTAAGGAATTGCTTTCCTATGGCTTTGACAATACAGGAGAAGTGGGAATTTACAAGCTTTCATACAAGAGCAGTCAAAGCGAAGGCCAGAGAATATTTGCTGTGAACTTCCCCAGGGAAGAAGCAGCTAGAGCCTTTGAAGCCCAGTGGGAAGGTGAGAGAAACTTTAATAATGCTGGAGGGTATTTCTCTACAGGATTAAACCTTCGCACTTCTATTTTGACTATTGTATTGCTATTGCTTGCTGCAGAATGGATGGTGTATATTAATGGTAATTGATTTTGCAAAGCCTATATGGCTTCTACTCATATTTGCTGCAATAGCATTGCTTTTTGTTACCTCAAAAGCTTTGAACCATCGAGGGAAAACTAAGAAAGCTATAATACTGGCAGCAAGGTTTGTTACATTTTCTTTTCTCATACTATCTTTGGCCGGCATAGGTATTACATGGAACATAGATGATACTGCGACCATTTTTTTGATGGACGGCTCTGATAGCATGACAGAGCATAAAAAAGATGGGGAAAGCTTCATCAAAAAAGCTATAGAACATATGAAGGATAAGGATGAAGCAGGGGTCATATCCTTTGGAGAAGAGCCTACCATGGAGAATTTTCTTTCAAAGGAGCCTGCTTTTGATTCCATAAGCAGCGGGCAGGGAGGCAAGTACACCAATATAGAAAAAGCTATGAACGCAGCTTTATCTGTGTTGCCTGATAAGAGCAAAAAGAGGATAGTGCTCATAAGTGATGGTGAGGAAAATGAAGGAAACAGCAGCAATATTGCCGGGACTCTCAAAGAAAAGGGAGTGGACTTTAAGGTTTTGAAAATAGAGAGACAAAAAGGCAACGAGGTGTCTGCCATAAGCCTTACTGTGCCGCAAACCCTAAATATTGGCGAAGAATTTAATATTGGGGTCAGCATAAAAAGCAATGTGAATACATCAGGCAAACTCACACTATTTGATGGGGCTATGAAGGCTGCTGAGGAGAACGTAGAAATCACAAAAGGGGATAATAGATTTGTTTTTAAAGATAAGGCTGATGCAAGAGGCTTTAAAACCTACAGGGCTGTCATAGAGGCTGATTTGGATATAGAAATGAGAAACAATGAAGCTTCATCCTTTCTCAATGTATTGGATAGGCCAATGATATTGCTTCTGGAGGATAAAGAGGGTGAAGGGAACGAAATAGCCAAAATACTGGATGGCGCAAAGGCAACTTACAAAAGAGCCAACGCCCATTCTGCTCCTGCAGATTTGCAGTCTTTGGCGCAATACAAGACAGTTATATTGGCTAATGTCTCTGCAGAAAATCTGAGTGACGGGTTTTTAAAAGCCCTTGAGCCTTACGTGAGGGATTTTGGAGGAGGGCTAATAGCTTCAGGGGGAGATGATTCCTTCGCTTTGGGGGGATATTTTAAAACCTCTTTAGAAAAGGTGCTACCCGTAAACATGGAGCTGAAAGGCAAGAAGACCATTCCGGACATGTCAATCATCACAGTCATAGATAAATCAGGCAGTATGTCGGAGGCCAGCGGGGGAATAACCAAGCTGGATTTGGCCAAGGAAGCCGCTGCCAGGGTATTGGACTCCTTAAGGGACAATGATGAAATAGGGGTTTTGGCTTTTGATGACGCTCAGTATTGGGTAGTAAAGCCTCAAAAACCCACGGACAGAGAAGCTTTGAGAAATGATATAGGAACCATTAGGCAAGGCGGAGGCACCAGCATATTGCCCGCTTTGGAAGAAGCAGTAAAAAGCATGAAGAGCCAAAAAAGCAAGATAAAGCATATAATTCTTTTAACGGATGGTCAAGCAGAAAAGACCGGTTACGACAAGCTTTTGGAGGAAGCGGAGAAATCAGGCATAACAATTTCAACAGTAGCTGCAGGTCGTGACGCGGATGTAAACCTTTTGGAATATATATCCCAAAAGGCCGGGGGAAGATTCTATGTAACAGATGAGTATTCCAATATACCTACTATATTTGCCAAGGAAACCTTTATGGCAGCTAGGGCATATCTGAATAATAGAGAATTTACACCTAGAGTTGCATTCCCTCACCCTGTTATAGAGGATGCGGTGAGAAAAGGAATGCCCAAGCTTCTGGGCTATATTGCAGCAAGCCCCAAGGATGCTGCAAGGGTGCTTTTAGAGAGCGATGAAGGGGATCCTATATTGACCCTTTGGCAGTATGGCCTGGGCAAGACTGCTGCTTGGAATTCGGATATGAGCGGAAAATGGAGCGGCAATTATGTAAACTGGGAGGATAACCCTGCTCTTTGGAACAACTTGATCAATTGGACTATAGAGAATTACTCCAGTGAGGACTTGGAGGTGGAGACACGGATACAGGGAGGCTTTGGAGAGATAAGCGTAAAGCAAAAAAATAGCAAGGAAACTATGGATACCAAAGCCGTAATAACCACTCCATCTCTCGAAGCCATTGAAATACCTCTCAATGCAGAGGCGCCTGGACATTACAAAGGCCAATTTAGAATAGATGATACGGGGGCATATCTCATAAAAGCAGTTCAAAGCAAGGACGGAGAAATACAAAGTGCTGTTAGCACGGGAATATCTGCCCAATACTCTCCTGAATATTCCATGGATGCCAGCAGCGATAAATTGGAACGGCTGGTATTGGAGTCGGGAGGAAAATATATTAAGGATTCATCAGAAGTATTCCAAGGTTCTATCGCTCCTGTAAGAGGAAGATTGGATCTGACCTTCCCCATGTTGTTATTGGCTTTATTTGCGTTTTTAGTGGACATAGCACTAAGAAGATTGAAGCTGCCTGTGGATAGGTTGGCAAAAAAGAAAGTTAAGTCTATAAAAAAAGACGCTGTTCTAGAACGAAAAACTGAAAATAATGATGAAAAGCATAAGAAGATTATAAAAGAAGAAACGGATAAGGAAACCAAGAATGAGAAAAGCAAGACTGCTGGCAGTACTCTGGATACAGCGGCATTGCTTAAGAGTAAGAAAAATAAGTAAGGAGGCCTATCATGACAAACATAAATTCAAAAACAAAATTAATAGGATTACTAGGCTACCCTTTAGGCCATAGCATATCGCCTGCTATGCAAAATGCTGCTTTTCAAAGCCAGGAAATAAATAATTTATACATTCCTATAGAGGTAAAAGCCGAAGATTTAGAAACAGTTGTAAAAGCTATGCCTAAAATGAATTTTAGCGGCTTCAATGTGACAATACCTTATAAAATAGAGATTATTAAATATTTAGATGAGATAGACAGCCTTGCAAAATCTATAGGAGCTGTAAATACAGTTCTGATAGAGGATGGGAAGCTGAAAGGTTACAATACGGATGGGATAGGTTTTTTGCGTTCTTTTGAAGCAGGTCTGGGTCTTAGAGCAGAAGGCAAGAAAATATTTATTCTCGGCAGTGGTGGTGCTTCAAGGGCAATTTCAATGACTTTGGCAATGAATAAAGTTAATAAGCTGTATATTTGTAATAGAACCTATGAAAAAGCAGCAGCTTTGGTGGTAGACATAAACAGCCAATTTGGAAATTCCAGCATAGCTGTTCCAATGGTGTATGAGAATATGGCAGAGGCTTTGAAAGAAGCTGATATATTTATAAATACCACTAATGTGGGGACTTATCCAAATGCAGATGAAATGTCTATAGATAAAGGCTTGTTGCATAGCAATCTCATTGTCTGTGATGTGGTGTATAATCCAAAGAAAACAAAACTTCTTCAAGAAGCTGAGAAGATAGGCTGCAAAACCTTATCAGGCCTGGGCATGCTGGTATATCAAGGGGCTCAGGCATTTGAAATATGGACAGGGGTGGAAGCTCCTGTCGATGTTATGTTTGATGCAACTTCTCAATAATCATTGGTCCTAGATTGGTTATGCTCCCGGCTCCCACCGTCATTATCATATCTCCCGGCTCAGCATTCTTAGCTACATACTCAGCTATATCAGCGAATTCCTTCATATATATCACATTGCCGCTTATATTATTGGCCTCATCAGCCAAATCCTTTGAATGAATCTCTCCCGTATCTTTTTCTCTGGCTGCATAAATATCCGTTATTATTACATGATCAGCATCATGAAAAGAGCCTGCAAATTCCTTCATCAAATGCTTAGTCCTTGTATAGGTGTGGGGTTGGAATATGCACCAAAGCTTATTATGGGGAAATTTTCTCGCTGCATTCAAAGTCACCCTTATCTCAGTAGGATGATGGGCATAATCATCAATTACTGTGATGTCATTTAGTGTGCCTTTAATATCAAATCTTCTATGAGTCCCTACGAATTCTAATAAACTGTCTTTGGTAATCTTAGTTGATATACCGAAGAAGTCAGATACAGTCAAAGCTGATAATGAGTTCAATATATTATGAAAGCCTGGTGTTCTTAACTTAAAGATACCTAAATCTTCTCCTCTTCTAATAACTCTAAAGGAAGGATGACCAAATTTATCAAACTCTATATCTTTTGCCATATAATCTGCTTCACTTTCAATACCGAAGGTTACAACATTGCAGTTAACATGGTTTAAAACCTCCATTGCATGACTGTTATCAGCACATAGGGAAAGACAACCTTCCTTGGGTATGAGCTGTGCAAATTTTATAAATGTTTCCTTTATATGTTGGAGTCCCTTGAAATAATCAAGATGATCTTCATCAATATTAAGTATTACCCCAAAGTAAGGATAGAACTTCAAAAAGTTCTCCATATACTCACAGGCTTCTGTGATGAAATACGAGCTTTTACCAATCCTTACATTGCCTCCGATGGCATCTAGTTCGCCGCCTAATAGCACTGTAGGGTCTAAGCCTGCGTTTTTGAAAATAATTGATACCATAGAAGTGCTGGTGGTTTTGCCATGGCAGCCTGCAACAGCAATGCCATAAGAATATTCTTTCATTATTTTTCCCAAGAAAGTTGCTCTATCCATTAAAGGTATGTTCAGTTCTTTTGCCTTTATGATTTCTGGATTATCATCTTTGACTGCAGAGGTATATACCGCTAAGTCTGCTCCTATTACACTTTCTGCATTGTGAGGCATGGTTATTAATGCACCATCTCTTTTTAGCTTTCGTATAATTGAGCTGTCTTGAATATCCGAACCTGAAACATTATATCCGGCATCTAATAATATTTCTGCAAGACCACTCATGCTGATGCCACCAATGCCAATAAAGTGGACAGTTTTTATGTTATCTGATAAAAACATGGTTTTACACTCCCTAAATTATAGTATGTCAATATTTATAGTAAACATCTATTAATTATAATACTATTATAGCCCTTATAATTTGCTTGTATATAAAATTATTAAATATTACATAACGAAATTTTCAGAGAACCGGTAGAAATAATACTGTTGTTCCAATAAGGAACAATGTGCCGTTTAGGAACAGCCTATTAATTGATATGTGTACTGATATGGCGCTACTGTCATTATTTAGAAATATTCTAGCTTATGAATTGCAGCTGATAAAGCTGTCAGAGCTTCAATTAACTAAACCGGGTAGTATATGGCATAATTATTGCATTATTGTATAGTAAAATAATTATAAAGGGGGATATAAATGAACGGGTATAATGGTAAAATATTAAGAGTTAACCTGAGAGAAAAGACTGTAAAGGTGGAAGATATCAATACTCATGATGCAGAAAGATTCATTGGCGGAAGAGGTCTTGGCTCAAAAATTCTATTGGATGAAATCGACCCAAAGGTAGATGCGTTAAGCCCAGATAATAAACTTATAGTAATAACCGGTCCTTTGACAGGAGCTCCTGTTCCTACAGGAGGAAGGTATATGGTGGTTACAAAATCGCCCCTAAGCGGCACTGTGGCAAGTTCAAACTCAGGAGGCTACTGGGGAGCGGAATTTAAGGCAACTGGATACGATGCAATAATTATTGAAGACAAATCAGAAAAACCTGTATACATAAATATTGAAGATGACAAAGTAGAAATACGGGATGGGGAGCATCTGTGGGGCAAGCTGGTTTCAGAGACCACTAAGGCATTAAAAACCGCTCATGGGGAAAAGGCAAAGGTGCTGACCATAGGACCTGCAGGAGAGAAGCTCTCCAATATTGCAGCGATTATCAACGATGAGGATCGTGCCGCAGGACGCTCCGGTGTTGGTGCTGTTATGGGGTCTAAGAATCTGAAGGCTATTGTAGTTAAAGGAAGTAAGAAAACTAATGTATATGACGAAGAAAAATTAAAGGAAGTTGTTTCAAAACTAAACAAACAAATCAAAGAAGATGGTGTCACAGGCACAGGACTGCCCGCCTACGGCACAGCAATATTGGTAAATATCATCAATGAAAACGGTGTATTCCCAACGCACAATTTCCAGACGTCCCAATTTGACAAGGCAGAGGAAATAAGCGGAGAAACCCTGGCCAATGATCACCTGATCAAAAGAACAGCCTGCTATAGATGCCCTATCGGCTGTGGGAGATATGTAAGGATCCACGATAGTGAGGGTGGGGGACCCGAATATGAGACCATATGGGCTTTCGGATCCAATTGCGGAATTTCTGATATTAAAGCTATTATAGATGCAAACTTCTGGTGCAATGAATATGGCTTAGATACAATATCAACAGGAGCAACTCTAGCAGCAGCCATGGAGTTAAGAGAAAAAGGCTACATCAAGGAGGAGGATTTGGCTGGACCGGATTTAAAATTTGGTAACACAGAGGCTATAATATACTGGACTCAAAAAATGGGTTCTAGGGAGGGATTTGGTCATAAATTGGGCATGGGCTCCTACAGGCTTTGCGAAAGCTATGGGGCACCGGAGCTTTCCATGAGTGTAAAGAAGTTGGAGATACCAGCTTATGACCCCAGAGCTATACAGGGTCAGGGAGTTCAATATGCAACTTCAAACAGAGGTGGATGCCATGTTAGAGGATATTTAATATCTCCTGAAATATTAGGCTCACCGGTAAAGCTGGATAGATTTGCTTTAGAAGGCAAGGCTCAGTGGGCAAAAACATTCCAGGATCTCACTGCTGCAATAGATTCATTAGGACTATGCCTGTTTTCTTCCTTTGCTTTCAGTGCAGATGACTATGCAGAATTATATAATGCTGTAACTGGCAGCCAGCATACCGGTGAGAGTCTCATAGGGGCTGGAGAAAGGATATATAATCTGGAAAGAGTATTTAATCTAAAAGCTGGTATAGATGGATCTTATGATACTTTACCAAAAAGGCTTTTGGAGGAGGAAATAGCTGAGGGACCTTCTAAGGGAAATGTAACAAAGCTATCGGTGCTTCTACCTGAATACTATGAACTAAGAGGTTGGGTGGATGGTGCTCCTACTGAGGAAAAACTAGAAAGCTTAGGATTATGATTTACCATGGATATCAAGGTTAAGCTTTTTGCATATCTAAGAGAAGGCAGAGACAAGGTAGTTTTACTGGACATGAATGAAGGGGATACGATTAAGAAAGCAGTCAAAATACTAAATATAGACCCTAAGGAGATTTCAATACTTCTTATAAATGGCAGAGATGCAAATATAGACAGTATTTTGGTGCAAGGAGACACAGTATCAATATTTCCGCCTGTAGGCGGAGGTTGAACTAAAAAAATAGCTTGCTAAGATTTATTCTTGGCAGGCCATTTTTTTTCTATAAATTGCATTTATTCCTATTAAAATGTATACTCAAGTTAATCAGTCATCGGGAGGTTTTATATATGAAATCTAGTGGGAAAAGAGAGTATATAAATAGATCCCTAAATAGGAGTATAGCCTATGGAGTAAAAAAAGGAACTATGTACAGCAAGGATATTCTATCCTCCAATGAATTGCAAATGAGGCTTGATGAGAATAAGGATCTTTTATTGGCAGCCTTACCTTTTATGGATGAGCTTTATAACTTTGTTAAGGGTTCTGATTTTTTTGTAATACTATCCGATAAAGAAGGCTGCGTATTGAACATAATTGGAGATGATAGCATATTATCCGATGCCTATTCGCTGAAGATGGCTCCGGGAGCCTTTATGGATGAGAAGAGCATAGGAACCAATGCAATAGGCACATGCCTCGCTGAGAGGATGCCTGTTCAAATATCGGGAGATGAGCATTTTATAGATGCTTATCATAGATGGACCTGCTCAGCAGCACCCATAATAAAAATGGGGCAAGTAGTAGGTGCATTAGATATTACAGGATATTCGGATGCAGTGCATTCTCACACCTTAGGAATGGTAGTGGCTGCTGTAGTGGCCATAGGAAAGATGATTGAAAATAACGAATACAATGATAAAATAATATGCGATAAAACGCATTTTAAAACAGTTCTGGATTCTATGGATACAGGCATAATAACATGCAATATAGAAGGAAGAATAAACATGGCCAATTCTACCATGGAAGATATGTTTGGATATAGTGAAAAAGAAATAAAAAGCATACCCATAGGTCTTCTTATCGACGGATGGGAAAAGATAAAAAGCATTTTGCTGACTGGAGGCACTTTTACTAATGAAGAAGTTTCAGTAAATGCAAGGAAAAACAAACTACAATTCAATACCAGCCTATATCCCATATATAGTGGGAATAGTATCAGCGAGATTACTTTCGTTTTTAGAGATGTTCACAAGGTAAGAAAACTAGCAGGAAGAATTGCGGCAAGTCAGGCAATATACTCCTTTGACAAAATAATTGGGCAGGATAAAAATTTTATTCAGATAATTGAATACACCAAAAAAATATCTGATAGTAAATCCACAATACTTATCATGGGAGAAAGTGGTACAGGCAAGGAGGTCTTTGCCCAATCAATACATAATTATAGCAAAAGAAAGGACGAGCCCTTTATTGCAGTAAATTGTGGGGCAATACCGAGGAATCTTATTGAATCTGAGCTTTTTGGATACGAAGAAGGTGCTTTTACGGGAGCCAGAAGGGGAGGCTATGCAGGTAAATTTGAGATAGCAGACGGAGGAACTGTTTTTTTAGATGAAATCGGTGAGATGCCTAATGATATGCAGATTAAGCTCTTAAGAGTAATTGAAGAAGGGGTTGTAACCCGTATAGGGAGCTACAAGCAAATATATGTTAATGTGAGGATTATTGCTGCAACAAATAAAAATCTTTCCGATGAAACAATGAAAGGTAACTTTAGAAAAGATTTGTTTTATAGATTAAATGTATTGCCTGTGTTTCTTCCTCCATTAAGAGAAAGAAAAGGGGATATACCTCTTTTGCTTGATTATTTCCTTTCTACTATTTCTAAAAAGCTTAACAAAAGAAAAGTCTCAATCCCTGAGGAATATATAAAAGCTCTAGTGGAAGCACCATGGCCGGGCAATATAAGAGAACTAGAAAATCTCGTGGAAAGAATAATAAATACAGAGTCCATTGATGGAATAGATGAAAACTTAGATAAGAATAATAAAGAGAATATTGCAGAAACCAAGGAAATACCTCTTACGCTAGCTTCCATGGAGAAACAATACATTTTAACCATGCTGAATAGATATAACGGGAATATTACTTCATGTGCCAAGGCCTTAGGAATAGGCAGGAATACACTATATAGAAAAATAAAAGATTATAGTATTACAGATATTAAGCATGGAATTTAGTGAATAAAAAGCATAGTATTGGTAATAATATTCGTATTTTAGGGGGCGAAAGACGATGGAGAAGTTCAAAAGAAATGACAGGGTTGCAGGACTAATAAAGATACTAAGCGATAATCCAAATCACTTGTTCACTTTGAATTACTTTAGCGAATTGTTCGCTGCAGCTAAATCTACTATAAGTGAGGATATTACAGCTGCCAAGAAAATAGTTGAGCAAATATCTCTTGGACGGATTGAAACCATATCAGGTGCAGCTGGGGGAGTTAAATATAGACCTTATGTAGAAAAGTCTGATGCAAGAAGCTTTTTGGAGGAATTGTGTGATAGATTAAAGGATCCCAAAAGAATTATTCCTGGAAATTATATATATATGTCTGATGTTATTTATGATCCAAGGGTTTCAGCAAAGGCGGGGGAAATATTTGCTACCCATTTTATGAACAGCGGAGCTGAGTATGTGATCACTATTGAGACTAAGGGTATTACTTTGGCTCATACTACAGCCCGAGCTTTGAACATACCCTTGGTGATAATAAGAAGAGAAAACAGGGTTACGGAAGGTTCCACAGTGAGCATCAACTATGTATCCGGCTCTACTAAAAGAATTCAAACCATGTTTGTGTCAAAGAGGGCTATCCCTGAAGGCAAAAAGGTTTTGATAATTGATGATTTTATGAAAGCCGGAGGAACAGCCAAAGGTATAGTTGAGCTTATGAAAGAAATAAAAGTAGAAGTTGCAGGAATGGGTTTTTTGATGAAGACTACAGAACCAAAGGAAAAGCTTGTGCATGATTATATTTCTCTTTTGGAAGTAGATGAGGTGGATGAAGATAATGGAACAATAAATATCTACAAAGATATGCTGTTTTGTTAAGAATTATGCCTATTTTCAGAAAATTCCAAGCAAAAAGAAGGATTAATTGAAAAAGTGGCGAATATTTTATCTATTAATTGACAAAGCATTTGGGCGGGAAGGTGGTGAGCAGGATGAATATAACTGACGTTAGAATTAGAAAGGTGAATGCTGAAGGCAAGATGAAAGCTGTTGTATCTGTTACTTTCGACAATGAATTTGTAGTTCATGACATTAAAGTTATCGAAGGGCAGGAAGGGCTTTTTATAGCTATGCCCAGCAGAAAAACACCGGATGGGGAGTTTAAGGATATAGCGCATCCTATAAATTCTTTAACTAGAGAGAGAATACAATCTGCGATACTTGAGGAATACGAGAAAGTAAAGGACGCAGAGTAATTAATTAGTGCTTGTCATTAAAGTCCTATTCCATTTATTTGGGTGGGGCTTTTTGCATTAATAGATTGCTTTAGTATCATATTTTCCTTCCAATGAATATATATATAATATTGGTATTAATATATTGGGAGGTAAGATGATGGCAGATAAAAAGTATCTTAATCCGAAGGACTGTATGCCGGATATGGATATGGATGATATGGAAATGCCAGAAATGGATATGCCTATGATGCAATGCCCCATGATGCAGTGCCCCATGATGCATTATGGCATGATGAAGTGTCCCATGATGCATATGATGGAAGAGCCTATGTATATGGAAGAGACTAAAATGAAGCATAAGGGACATTACGATGATTGGGATATGAAAGACTGGTATGAAGAAGAGGATGACAGCGATGATAGCAGCGATGACAAGGAAGAATACTACTATAAACACAAAAAGAAGAAAGATCAGCATGATTGGTGCCCACATCCATATTACAAAAGATGAGAATATAAAAGATAAGAATATAAATATTATACCGGAGTATTGGGACTCCGGTATTTTTTTGGGGAGAAAAGGGAAGGATTATAATGGTATTTACAAAAATTCTTTTTATCCTAAAAGTATTATGTTAGAATATAGAGTGAAAATAACGAAATAAAATGTATAATAGAGGGTGGTAATTTGAATAACACATCCTATATGCTGGCAATTATATTGGCAGCAGGAGAGGGAAAAAGGATGTATTCCAAAAAGCCTAAGGTTTTACATGAGGTTTGTGGCAAAGCCATGGTAGAGCATGTTGTTGATTGTGCCAAGGAAGCCGGCGCATCAGATACAGTAGTTGTAGTGGGTCATGGAGCCAAAGAAGTGCAGGATACAATTAAAGGGGTTAAGTTTGCACTTCAAAAGCAGCAAAAGGGTACAGGCCATGCTGTAATGCAAGCAGCCCAATTTATCACTGACCGTGATGTTTTGGTGCTCTATGGTGACACTCCTCTGTTGACACCACAAACAATAAATAAATTATACAAAGCTCATAAGCAAGGGGGGTATAATGCTACAGTTCTTACAGCTGATTTTGAGAACCCTTATTCTTATGGGAGAATTATAAGAGACAATAATGGTAAAGTTGCTGCTATTGTGGAGGAGAGGGATGCGAATTCAGAGCAAAAGCAGATAAAGGAGGTTAATTCAGGTATATATTTGTTTGACGGCTCTATGCTGAAAGAAGCATTAAAAGAGCTGAAAAATGATAATGATCAAGGAGAATATTATCTCACTGATGTAATAAAGATTTTTAATGATAAGAATCTTAGTGTTGGAGCTTATAAGATTGAAAATTCGGGAGAAATAATGGGTGTTAATAATAGGCTGCAGTTATCTCAAGCTGCTTCTATTATGAAAAAAAGAATCATAGAAGGACATTTGCTAAATGGGGTAACAATTACTGATGTTGGCAATACTTACATTGATGCTGGGGTAAAAATTGAGAGAGATGTGACTATACTGCCCGGGTGCCTGGTAAAAGGCACTTCATATATAGAAGAGGATGCAGTCATAGGTCCTCATTCCACCATATCGGACAGTCATATAGGTGCCGGGGTTCATGTAGAGAATTCTGTGGTTTTAGAAAGCCGCATAGGGGAAGGTACTACAGTGGGACCTTTTGCTTACCTAAGACCTGGAAATGTAATAGGTAAGCACGCTAAGATTGGTGATTTTGTTGAAATGAAAAATTCCAATTTTGGAGATCATTCAAAAGCCTCTCATCTCACCTATGTAGGTGATGGAGATGTGGGCAATGGAGTAAATTTGGGCTGTGGTGTTGTATTTGTAAATTATGATGGTAAAGAAAAGCACAGAACAAAGGTGATGGATAACAGTTTTATAGGTTGCAATGTAAATCTAGTGGCACCTCTAGTGGTTGGCAAGAATTCATATATAGCTGCCGGTACTACGGTGACAAAAGATGTGCCTGAAGCAAATCTTGCTGTAGGAAGGATTAGACAGGAAAACAAAGAAGGCTGGGTCAAAAGAAAAGGACTTTTAAAAGAGGAAGAATAAACTAGGAGGGTTTCAATAAAATGATAGCACATGGTGAATGTATAAAAATTTTCCACTGCAATGCAAACAAGGAATTAGCAAAACAAATCGCTGATATAGTTGGTGTACCTGTAGGAGATGCTCAGATTGGCACCTTCAGCAACGGTGAAATATCCGTAAATATTAATGAATCCGTAAGAGGAGCAGATGTATTTGTTATTCAATCCACCAATGCTCCTGTCAACAATCATTTGATGGAGCTTTTGATTATGATTGATGCACTAAAGAGAGCTTCAGCGGGGAGAATAACAGCAGTTATACCTTTCTATGCCTATGCAAGACAGGATAGAAAGTCAAAACCCAGGGAACCCATCACTGCTAAGTTGGTTGCAGATCTGATTACAACTGCCGGGGCAGACAGAGTTTTGACTATGGATTTGCATGCTCCACAAATACAGGGATTCTTTAACATTCCGGTGGACAATCTTTATGCTATGCCTATTATAGCTAATTATTTTTTGGAGAAGGATTTGAAGGATGTGGTGGTTGTATCTCCTGATGTAGGTGGAGTTACAAGAGCTAGAGGCCTTGCCTCCAGACTCACTGCACCCTTGGCTATTGTCGATAAGAGAAGACCCAAGGCAAATGTAGCAGAGGTTATGAATGTAATTGGAGATATAAACGGCAAAAATTGCATTATGATAGATGATATGGTAGATACAGGAGGTTCCATAGCCAATGCGGGCAAGGCGTTGATAGACAGGGGCGCTAAGGAAGTCTATGTGGCTTGTACTCACCCGGTGCTATCAGGTCCGGCCTTTGAGAGAATAAATGATTCGGTTATTAAGGAATTAATTGTAACTGACACTATTCCGCTTCCTGGCGATAAGTGCAGCGACAAAATCAAGGTTTTATCTGTTGCGCCTTTATTTGCAGAAGCAATTCACAGGATTTATGAGGCGCTTTCTGTAAGCAAGCTTTTCGATTAAGAATGGACAACTTATAGGCAATGGGCATGGCATAATGTCCGTTGCCTTAAGCACTTTTGGAGGATAAAATGTTTGTAATAGTAGGTTTAGGCAATCCAGGGACAAAATATGCAGACACAAGGCATAATATAGGCTTTGTTGCTGTAGACTATTTATCCCGACAATTAAATATAAATATAAATAAGATAAGACACAAGGCTTTGGTGGGAGAAGGATATATAGGTACTGAGAAGATTTTGCTGGTAAAGCCTCAAACCTATATGAATTTAAGTGGTGAAAGCGTTATGAACGTGGTTGATTACTATAAACTGCCTAGCGAAAATCTTATTATTATTTATGATGATGTAGATCTTTCACCTGGGGTTTTGCGCATAAGACCACAGGGAAGCTCCGGCTCACATAATGGTATGAAATCAATAATATACTTATTGAATAAGGACGATTTTCCAAGGATCAGAATAGGAATAGGAAAACAGCCGGAATATATGGATTTGGCTGATTATGTTACAGGTAAGTTTCCTAAAGATGAGATTCCTATTATGGTAGAAGCAGTGAAAAGAGCAGCTGATGCAGTAGAAGAAATTGTTTTGAAAGGCATTGCCGCAGCAATGAACAAGTTTAATGGATAACATTTTGATGCCCCTTGAGTCTTTGGAAGAATATAAATATTTGATAAAATCACTCCGTGAAAATACTAAAACAGTTGAAATTCACGGAATTTCTGATGCCCAAAAATCTATGGTGATAGCGGGAGTCAGTGGAAATTGTGGTAAATCAATCTTGATCATAACTCACAATGATATTTTGGCTCGTAAGATTTATGAGGACATCAGTTTTTTTGATCCGGATGCTGCAGTGCTATTGCCTACTGCAGAAATGATTTTTCATAAAATAGATGCAAGGAGCAATGAAATTGAAGTAAATAGGCTAAAGGCATTACACAGATTAGGCAGAGGAGATAGAGTTATTTTGTGTGCATCTGTAGAAGCTTTGTTGTCTAAGATGCCAAAGCCGGATTATTTTTACTCTAAGCTTATAGATATAAATATAGGAGATCAAATGCCTGTAGAGGATTTCACCGCATATTTTGCTACTTCCGGTTATGAGAGAGTGGACATGATAGAAGGAAGAGGACAGTTTTCCATAAGAGGTGGTATAATAGATTTTTATGGTCCCACAGAAGACTATCCTGTGAGAATTGAACTTTTTGATGATGAAGTTGATTCTATTCGACATTTTGATCCTGGTACTCAGAGGTCCTTGAAGAAGCTGAAGACTCTTTCATTGTTTCCAATGAAAGAGATGATTCTAGAAGCTGAAGATTTTGTCAGAGCCTCTATAACACTGGAAAAAGAGTTAAATAAGAGATTGAAGCTTTATGAAGCATCCGGGAAAAAGAAGGGTATAGGTGAGAAACTTAGAGAAAAAATTGCAGAGGACTTAGAAAAAATTAAGAGTAATATGTATTTTCAAGGCATTGATAGGTATTTGGCCTTCTTTTATGAGGAGAGTCACTGCATTATAGATTATCTAAGGGATTTCATGGTTGTAGTGGATGAGCCTAATAGGGTGAGGCAAAGATTTGATAATGTTAGATTGGAGTATGAAGAACATTTCAAAAGCCTTCTGGAAGAGGGAGAGCTTTTGCCTGAACAGCTTAATGCGGTATTTACATATGATGATATTTTGCTAAAGATTAAAGATAATCAAATAATATGCTTTAATGCACTGCTGAAAAGTACGGCAGATTTTAAGCCTCAAAAAACAATAAGCTTTCTCAGTCGCTCCATGCAGCCTTTCCATGGTAAAATCAATTTGCTCATAGATGAAATAAAGCTGCTCCGAAGCAGAAGATACAAAATACTCATTTTGGCGGGCAGCAAAGACAGAGGAGAAAGGCTGGCAGAAGGCTTAAAGGATGATGGCATAGAGGCCTTATATCAAGATAAGCTTGGCTTTGAGCTTAAGGAAGGGCATATCATAATCCTTCCGGGGAATCTAAGCGGAGGTTTTGAGTTTCCTTCTATAAAATATGCAATAATCACGGACATGGAGGTTTTTGGCGGGGGAAAGAGAAAGACCGCTAAGAAAAAAGCAGGCTCCTTAAAGTTTTTCAGCGACCTTAAGGCCGGTGATTATGTTGTTCATGAAAATCATGGTATTGGTCAATATATGGGTATTGAGAGGCTCAAAGTAAATAATGTGATAAGAGATTATTTACATATAAGATATTTCGGAAATGATAAGCTCTATATACCCACAGATCAGTTTGACCTTATACAGAAATATATAGCTGGGGATAGAGCTCCCAAAATAAACAGGCTCTCAGGAGTTGAGTGGGTAAAAACAAAGGCTAGAGCCAAAAAGGCTATAGAAGGCATGGCAGACGAGCTGTTGAAGCTTTATGCAGAGAGACAGCAAATGAAGGGATTTTCTTTCTCCAAAGATGGCAGATGGCAAAAAGACTTTGAAGACATGTTTCCCTTTCAGGAGACTCCTGATCAGTTGAACTGTATAGAGGAAATAAAAAAGGATATGGAAACAGACAAAGCCATGGATAGGCTTTTGTGCGGAGATGTGGGCTATGGCAAGACAGAGGTTGCTCTTAGGGCAGCTTTTAAATGCATTATGGATGGAAAGCAGGTAGCCATATTAGTACCCACCACCATATTGGCCCAGCAGCATTTTAATACATGCAATCAAAGATTTGGAAATTTTCCAATGCATATTGATATGCTATCTCGGTTTAGGAGTGCCCAAGAACAAAAAAAGACCCTTGAAGCTCTCAGAATAGGAGCTGTGGATTTGGTTATTGGGACTCATAGATTGCTCCAAAATGATATAACTTTTAAAGACCTGGGACTTTTGATAGTAGATGAAGAGCAGAGATTTGGAGTGGTTCATAAGGAAAAAATAAAGCAGATGAGACAGAATGTTGACGTGCTGACTCTTACTGCCACACCAATACCAAGAACTCTTCATATGTCCTTGATAGGTATTAGGGACATCAGTGTAATAGAGGAGCCTCCGGAAGAGAGATATCCTGTGCAAACCTATGTGATGGAATATAATGATGAAATAGTAAGGGATGCAATATTAAGAGAAATAAACCGGGGAGGTCAGATTTATTTTTTATATAATAGGGTGAGAACCATCGGCAAAATGGCGGAAAGGTTGAAAGTCTTGGTGCCTGAAGCTAAGATTGCAGTAGCCCATGGCCAGATGGATGAAAGATTGCTTGAAAATACTATGCTGGACTTTTATAATGGAGAATATGACTTGCTTTTATGTACTACTATAATTGAGACAGGGCTTGATATACCCAATGTAAATACTATAATAGTCCATGACGCAGACAAGATGGGTCTGTCACAGCTGTACCAGCTGCGAGGAAGAGTTGGGAGATCAAATAGATTGGCATATGCCTACCTGACCTATCAAAGGGACAAGGTGCTTACAGAAGTGGCAGAAAAGAGATTGCAGGCTATAAAAGAATTTACTGAATTTGGCTCCGGTTTTAAAATCGCTATGAGAGATCTAGAGATTAGAGGCGCGGGCAATCTTTTGGGAAGAGAGCAGCATGGCCATATGGAATCCATAGGCTATGATTTATATACAAAGCTTTTAGAGGATACTGTAAGAGAGCTTACAGGAAGACCGCTTAGGGAGAAGATTGATACAACCATTGAATTTGATATAGAAGCTTATATACCTTTAACCTATATAGAAGATGAGAATCAAAAAATTGAAGTCTATCAAAAAATTGCTTCCATCGATGGGGTGAGCTCTCTTTATGACATAGAGGAGGAAATCGAAGATAGATTTGGTGATATACCGGATTCAGTGAGCAATCTTATGATGATATCCTATATCAAATATATGGCTTCAAAGCTCGGGATGATTTTGGCAGCACAAAAACCTGAAGGAGCCTTATTTAAGTTCAAGAATGATAAATATATAAAGGCAGAAGCAGCCATCAAGCTTATGGATGAATACGGACATAGAGTGTCATTCATGGCAAGCGAGCAGCCCTACTTTATTTATAAACTGGAAAGAGGCAAGGATGATAAATATTTGAAGTCTATTTCTGACTTTTTAGAGAAATTGGCCATATATAATGAAGAAAATACTGATGCTAAGAGGGGAGTAAATTGAAATGAATAACAAAAAATTATTAGGCGTTACAGTTGTGATTATCGCATTGATGGCTTTTTTGGCTGCAGGTTGCGATATGGTGAGGGTAAAGCCAGGAGATCCAGACAAAACTATTGTAGCTAAAGTGGATGGCGAAAATATTACTAAAGCTGAATTTGATAAGATATTCGAGGTGTTTAAGACTCAGGTTGAGATGAATCAAGATCCAAGCATATGGGAGAAGGACTATGAAGGTAAAAAGTATATTGATTTGGCAAAGGAGCAAGTCTTGGAGCAAATGATAAGCGATCGTGTACAACTCCATAAAGCCAATGAAATGGGTATCACAGCCTCTGACGAAGAAATCAACGAAGAAGTTGATAAATGGAAGAAGCTTTTTAATTCTGAGGAAAAATATACTGAGTTTTTAACAAGTCTGAAAATGGATGAAGCATACTTTAAGGAAAATCTAAAAAAAGATTTGATGATAAACAAGGTGAAGGAAAAGCTTACACAAGAAGTGGAAGTTACGGACAATGAGCTGGCAGACTATTATGGCAGTCATATAAATTTATTTTATAGAGTAAAAGCCAGCCATATACTATTGGATACAGAAGAAGAAGCAAAAAAGATACTGGAAAGAGTTAAAGCCGGAGAGGACTTTAACGCCTTAGCCAAAGAATTTTCTACTGATCCAAGCGCCAAAGAAAATAGCGGCGACTTGGGCTATTTCAGACATGGAGAGATGGTGGAGCCCTTTGAAGAGGCAGCTTTTGCACTGAAAGCCGGTGAAATAAGCGACTTGGTAAAGAGTGATTATGGATATCATATAATAAAAGTTGAAGATAAAACTGTGGATAAATTTGAAGACGTTAAGGACGAATTGAAAACTACCATGCAAACTGATAAAAAGAATGAGAATTACAATACTTTCTTAGAGGAAATGAAGAGCAAGGCTAAAATAGAGAAATTTCCAAAAAGTTTATAGTATATTCCTAAATTTGCAAATATGTGTATAAAAGCTTAACCTCCGTAAAATACTAAGGATTAAAGACATAATTGTCAATTTAAATCGAAAAAAAAAGGAGGGTAAAGCATGAAAGCAACCGGAATAGTAAGACGCATAGATGATTTAGGAAGAGTTGTTATACCTAAGGAAATCAGAAGAACTCTTCGCATTAGAGAAGGCGATCCTCTTGAAATCTTTACAGACCGAGAGGGAGAAGTTATTTTAAAGAAGTACTCTCCAATCGGAGAATTAAGTGATTTTGCAAAAGAATATGCAGATTCATTGCATAGCTCTTTGGAACACATTGCATGTGTAAGCGATCGGGATAACATAATCGCTGTGGCAGGAGCTTCAAAAAAAGAGCTTCTGGAGAAGAAAATAAGCCCAGCTGTGGATAAAATAATTGAAGATAAGACAACAATGATGCTGGATGGTACAAATGGCAATAAAATGATAAATATTACAGCAGATGAAGAAGGACCGCCAAGGTATACCTCGGGAGTCATAGTACCTATAGTATCAGAGGGAGACCCAATTGGCTCAGTAATACTACTTAGCAAAGAAACAAATGTTAAGATGAGCGACTTGGAAAAAAAGATTGCTGAAACAGCAGCAAGTTTTTTAGGAAAACAGATGGATCAATAATGTAGGATGGCAGCAAAAAAAGAAGCTGCCATCATTTTTTTCGTTAATACAGTAAGGGGTTCTAATAGAGATATTGAATGTATATTTTAAATATAAGATATGATAAAATGTATTTGTTTAACGTGAAGTTTGGAGGTCAACTATGGACAATAATAAGAATTCTTTTGTAAAGGGAGCATTGATACTTACAATAGCAGGTATAATCTCAAAGGTATTAGGGGCTATATACAGAATTCCTCTAGCGTCGATCATAACTTCGGAGGGCATGGCTTATCATCAGACAGCCTATGATCTATACATACTCATGCTTACCTTTTCTTCCTTTGCTATACCTACAGCCATATCCAAGCTGGTTTCTGAAAGATTGGAGGCAGGTAGAAAAGATGAAGCCCATAAGATATTTCAAGTGGCCATGTGGCTTTTAGCTGCCATTGGGCTTATTTTATCTGTAGCATTATTCTTTAACGCAGCGGCTTTCTCACAAGCTTTTAAAAACCCGGGTTCTTATTTGGCAGTTCTTGCAGTTTCACCGGCTATATTTACGGTTTCTGCAAGCGGTGCATTCAGGGGATATTTTCAAGGTATGCAAAACATGACACCTAGCGCTGTATCTCAAGTGACAGAGCAAATAAGCAGAGTTCTTGTGGGTATTGTCCTAGCATATTTATTATTGCCTTTAGGTTTTGAAACTTCAGCCGCCGGCGCTATCTTTGGCACTACTGTTGGAGGCTTGGTAAGCTTTCTTACTTTATATATTATTTATGCGAGAAAAAAGAAGATGATAAAAGCAGATCTGGCTCAATTCAAAGGGAGAGAGACTGAATCCATAGGTAGTATAGTCAATAGGATAATAAAATTCTCTTTGCCCATCATGATTGGTGGGAGTATAATGCCAATAATGAGCCTTATGGATAATTATATTGTGATGGATAGACTTTTAGCTTCAGGATATAATCAAGAAACTGCAACCATGCTATATGGACAGCTAAAGGGCATAGCTGCTTCTTTTATCAATGTTCCTCAGGTGTTTACTATTTCTTTAGCGGCTAGTTTGGTGCCGTCCATTACAGAATCAGTAGCCAAGAGAGATCAGGACTCTGTAAAAAGAAAATCCAAGCTGGCTTTGAAGATGAGCTTGATTTTAGGCTTGCCTGCTGCCATGGGGCTTTTTATACTGGCAGGACCTATTATGCAGATGTTTTATCCCAATGAGACTGCAAGCCTTGGTCTTGCACTTAGATATGCATCAGTAAGTGTAATATTTCTTACCTTGGTTCAAACTATGACAGCAATATTGCAAGGAATGGGTAAAGAAAGAATACCCGTTAAAAACATGGTCATAGGCGCCTTAGTAAAGGCTGTTGTCAGCTATGTGCTGACTTCTATTCCTGCTCTAAACATCAATGGTGCAGCCTTAGGCACAGTGCTTGGATATGCAACAGCTACAGTGCTGAATCTGAGAGCTCTCTTGATTTATCAAAAAGGAGGCTTGGGGATAGCTTCTATCGCTATAAAACCTGCTATTGCTACTGCAGCTATGACCTTTACAGCTTATTTGAGCTATAAGCTATCTTATGCCGCATTGGGTAGCAATCGAATGGCAACCCTAATCAGCATATTGCTTGCTGTCTTGGTATATGGAATAGTGCTGATACTTATAAAGGGCGTTACAAAAGAGGAATTGGATACAGCTCCGGGAGGCAAAAGATTATCCCAAATGCTGAAGAAAAGGGGACTGCTATAGAACTGAATGAAGTCTCAAGAAAGGAAGTTTTGCATGGGAAAAATAACAATAATAGGTTTGGGACCGGGAGATTATGATAGTCTCACTCTTAAAGTGGAGAATATAATAAAAAATGCACAAACCCTGATACTAAGGACAGAAAAACATCCAATGGTAGATAAAATAGCGGCTATGGGAATCCGATTTTCCACCTGTGACGACATTTACGACTCATCTCAGACCTTTGAAGAAGTTTATGAAACAATATGTGATAGAATCATAAATATTGCCTTAGAAGGCAAGGACGTGGTTTATGGAGTGCCTGGACATCCTTTGGCTGCAGAAAAAAGCGTAGGGCTTATATTGGAAAAATCAAAGGGTAAAATAGATGTAATTGTGGAAGGCGCCATGAGCTTTATAGATGCAGTGACTGCCTCGTTGAAAATAGATATTTCATCAGGCTTGAAAATAATTGATGGACTGAGATTGGATAAGCAAAGACCGGATGTTAATTGCGGCAACATTATCACCCAAGTATACAGCAAATTAGTCTCTTCAGAGGTAAAATTGATACTAATGGACCATTATAAAGATGATCAAAGGATATGTATAATAAAAGCAGCGGGAGTCAAGAATCAAGAGAGAATGGAGTGGATTCCGCTGTATCAATTGGATTCAATAGAGTGGGTGGATTACCTCACAAGCATCTATATACCTCCTGCAGCAGAAGATAAAAAGTTTAAAAGTATGGATGATTTGGTAGATTTGATGGAATATCTCAGAGGAGACGAGGGATGCCCCTGGGATAGGAAACAAAATCATAACAGTTTAAAGCCTTATCTTTTGGAAGAATGCTATGAAGCAATTGATGCAATAGAGAGTGATGACATTGATCAATTGATAGAAGAGCTAGGAGATGTACTTCTCCAGGTAGTATTCCATTGTCAGATTGGAAAGGAGGCTGGGGAGTTTCATATCAATGATGTAATTACATTTCTAGTAGACAAGCTGATTTCCAGGCATCCTCATGTATTTGGAGAAACTCTAGCCAATGACGAAGGAGGAGCCTTAGAGAGCTGGGAAGCATCAAAAAGAGATGAAAAAGGTGTTAATACTTTTACAGAAACCTTGATAGCCATTCCAAAGGCGATGTCCTCTTTGACCAGAAGTTACAAGATTCAGGAAAGAGCCGCCCTAGCTGGATTTGATTGGCCTGATGTGGATGGGGCAATGGCAAAGGTCGATGAAGAAATATTGGAGTTAAAGGAGGTATATAAATCTGTAAAAAAAGGCAAAATAGAAGAAGAAATTGGTGATTTGCTTTTTGCAGTTGTAAATGTAGCAAGATTCCTTAATATTCAACCTGAGCTAGCATTAGTAAAGACTATAAATAAATTCATCAATAGATTCAATTTTGTTGAAGAAAATGCCTTGAAAGAAGGTAAAAAACTGGAAGAAATGACTCTTGAAGAGATGGATTTGTTGTGGAATAAGGCAAAAACACATAATTTTACTAAAAATGATAAAAACTAATGATAAAAAAGAAGGATTTCTGCCAGAAATAGAGAATAAGCTTATAGAACTTATGAACAAATTAATTTAGGAGGGGTTATTTAATGAACAAAGCTGAACTTATTGCTAGCATGGCTGAAAAATGCGAATTGACAAAGAAAGATACTGAGAAAGCTCTGAAAGCATTCATGGACTCTGTACAAGAAAGTCTTGAAAAAGGTGAAAAGGTACAATTGGTTGGTTTTGGCACATTTGAAGTTAAACAAAGAGCTGCCAGAGTAGGCAGAAACCCAAGAACAAAAGAAGAAATAAAGATACCAGCTTCAAAGGCTCCAATATTCAAAGCTGGCAAGGATCTTAAGGAATCTGTTAACAAGTAAGCGAACCTAAATTACATACGCAGAGCAAAATCAGGTCATTGACCTGATTTTTTTCTAACATAAAGGAGGATTTGTATGAGATTGGATAAGTTTCTTAAAGTATCAAGGCTTATAAAAAGAAGAACAGTAGCCAAAGACGCTTGTGTGGGAGAGAAAATCTATTTGAACGGAAAAATGTCAAAGCCTGGTGCAGAAGTAAAAATAGGAGATATAATTGAAATTGTCTTTGGAGACAGGAAAATAAGGGCAGAAATTTTGAATGTTAATGAAAAGGCAGCAAAAGATGAAGCGAAGGAAATGTATAAGATATTAGAACCCTAAGATACATATTATGACCCAAAGCGCATATAAATTAATATAATTTACTATTTCTAGTAGGCGTGGGAGGGTTATATATGGAAGATATGAAAGGAATAAAGTCCAAACCTCATAATATTACTCTTGAAGGAAGGGAAAAGCTTTATATAAGCGGAGTCACAGATGTTGGCAGCTTTAATGATAACACTGTCATAGTGAGTACCCAAATGGGAGAACTGGTGATAAAGGGTGATGATTTGCACATCAGCAGCTTAAATGTCAATGATGGTGATGTGTTGATCAAAGGCCTCATACATTCCATGGTCTATGAATCAAAAGGAGTTTATAAGAGCGACAAAGGATTTTTTAAGAGCCTCTTTAAATAAAAGCTTATTGCAGCCACGGAGGTTTTCCTATGGAGACAGTGCAGTTTCAAATTTTTGTTTTTTCCATCACTGTTTATGGTGGAATTATTATTGGACTAGTGTATGATATATATAGAGCTGCTAAAGGCGCCCACAAATCAAAGGGACTCTTTACTTCTCTTTGGGACATCTTATTTTTATTGTTTACGCTTTTAATTGCCGTATGGGCAATATTCTCAAGCAACTATGGGGATTTGAGAATTTATGTTTTTATAGGATTTATAGTAGGCTTCTTTTTATATGAAAGGATAATAGGCAAAATTGCGGTAGCTTTTTTCGCTTACATATTTCAAGCTATGAGAGCATCATTAAAAAGAGGCAGCAGATTAATAGTTTTGCCTTTTAGGTTTTTATGGTATTTTATAGTCCGTCCTTTGTATATAATCAAGGAGTTTTTCAAAATAAAAATAATAAAAGCAAAGAAAATAGCATTATTACCTAAAAAACTATTGAGAGATATGAAAAAATATTATAAACTGATAATTAAAAGGGATAATCATAAAAAGGATGAATGATGGTTCTGGGTTATTAGGAGGATATGTGCTATGAAGAATAAAAAGAAAAAGAAAATAATATGGACTAATTTTTTTGTATTTATATTTATTCTTTATGCTGTCTTCACAGTTGCCAGCCAGCAGGTCACCATATACAGGCTAAAAAAATCTCAACAGGCAATATCTAATAAGATTGATGCAGCCAAAAAGCAGAATCAGAAGTTGCAGGACATGCTCAAAGATACATCAACCATGGAGTATGTTGAGAAAGCAGCCAGAGAGCAGCTCGGATTAGTCAAGGCCGAAGAGAGAGTATATGTTGATCAATCCTTGTCTGATGTCAATTTGCATGAAGGGGGTAATTAGTTATAGCGTAAAAATACAATTATCACCTATTGCAAATTAAAGGAGGAATTTTTTCAGTATGCCTATAGAGGAAGGTATGATAGTTGACGGAATAGTAGCAAATATTACAAAATTTGGTGCCTTTGTTCAATTATCAGGGGGGAAAACCGGACTAGTACACATTTCGGAAATTGCTGATACTTATATAAAAGATATAAACAGCTATTTAAAAGAAAAACAAGCCGTTAGGGTAAAAGTGTTAAACGTTGACAGGGACGGAAAGATAAACCTGTCTATCAAGCAAGCTCAAATTATCAAAAAATCAACAAAGCCTGTTGAAATAGACTGGCAGCAGGAGTCTAAGAAAAACCAAAGCGGAAACTTTGAGGACAGACTTTCAAAATTCATGAAGGAGAGCGATGAAAGACTTCAAGAATTTATGAAAAACAAGGAATCAAAGAGAGGCGGCGGTTATAGCCGCAAGGGAGACTTTGCTCAGAGATAATTTAAATTGGCTCAATACTGTCAGTTATGCTGACAGTATTGTTTTTAAATCAATGATGCATAAAAGGGAGATCGATATGAGAAAAATAGCCGCGATAGATTTGGGAACAAATTCAATCAGATTGATGCTTTGTGAAGTTGTTGGAGGTAAGTTCAAGAAAAAAAGCAAAGAAGTTATTACAACAAGAATTGGCAAAGACATGAGTCCCTCAGGGTTGCTTACTGAAAAAGCAATGGAAAAGAATATTGAAGCAATCAAATATTTTAAAAACAAGGCAGAATACTTTAATGCAGAAAAGATAATAATCATTGCCACTAGTGCTTTAAGAGATGCAGGGAATAAAGAAGAATTCTTGGAAAAGGTTAAAAACGAGGTAGGATTAGATATCAAGATTTTAAATGGAGAAGAGGAAGCTGAGATTGGTATAATTGGTGCTTCTTATGGCTTTGATGATACAGATAATTTTCTTGTTATAGATGTGGGAGGAGGCAGTACTGAATTAGTACTAGGTGTAGGCGATAGAATTGTCTATTCAACTAGTATTAATGCAGGAGCTGTTAGAATGACTGAAAAGTTTATTAAGGAAAATCCTATGCATCAATCAGATATTAATGCATTAGAAGAAAGTTTGGACATGCTTTTTAAAGATTCCTTATACTATCTAAAAGATAAGAAAATATGCAAAATAGTTGCTATTGGAGGAACTGCTACAACAGCAGCTTCGATTTTTCATCAAATGAAAGTATATGATTGGGAAAAGATTCACAATACTATATTAACAAAAATGTTTTTAGATAAGCTTTTTGAAAATTTGAAATCAATGTCAGTGAAAGAGAGGTATAATATAAAGGGCTTGCAGAAGGAAAGAGCCGATATAATACCCACGGGCATATTTATTACTAAATATATAATGGGCAAACTAAATGCTGAAAATATCATGGTCAGCGAAAACGACAACCTCGAAGGTGCAATAATAAAATACGGTAAAGTTTTTTAATTTTTTAGTTTTTTTGACATTTCATAAAATTGTTATTGACGATACGGCATAAAACATATATAATGATATTTGTCGCTGTACGGTGTATGCCGAGCAGTTGGCCGAAGTGGCGGAACTGGCAGACGCACAGGACTTAAAATCCTGCGGTCCTTAAAGACCGTACCGGTTCGATTCCGGTCTTCGGCACCAATATTTATCGCGGGGTGGAGCAGCTGGCAGCTCGTCGGGCTCATAACCCGGAGGTCGTGGGTTCAAATCCCTCCCCCGCAACCAAATTTTAATATTTATCGCGGGATAGAGCAGTACGGTAGCTCGTCGGGCTCATAACCCGGAGGTCGTGGGTTCAAATCCCTCTCCCGCAACCAAAAACTTGCAGATGATTGTCAAATGCGACGCATATTACAATCAGATAATGGCGGCGTAGCTCAGTTGGCTAGAGCATTCGGTTCATACCCGAACGGTCATTGGTTCAAATCCAATCGCCGCTACCATTTTTTTTTGTAGAGAATTATATTTGGCCCATTGGTCAAGCGGTCAAGACATCGCCCTCTCACGGCGGTAACGGGGGTTCGATTCCCCCATGGGTCACCATACGTGCTGGTGTAGCTCAACTGGCAGAGCAGCTGATTTGTAATCAGCAGGTCGCGGGTTCGAATCCCATCACCAGCTCCATTTGAAAAATAGGCTTACAAGGTATTGTACTTTGTAGGCTTTTTGTTTTTTTTATAATTCGACACCGTGACGTAGTGGTAGTACATATGTTAAGATTATGTTAAGTGTATGTATTTATCACTGAACCAATCCGCCCTAAGACCCCCGCCTCTACAGGCGGCGGGTGCCCAAGGGCGGCTAAGTCCAGTATGGACTCGGCTAACATTCAGAGGGAGTTGAATCCCCCCCTGAATGAAGTCTCGTTCAATGAGTATACTAATTTTAAAATAAACGGAGGAGAGATAAACTATGTTAGAAGTAGGATCCAAAGCACCTGATTTTACATTGAATGATAAGGACGGCAACGCTGTAAGCCTTTCGGATTTTCACGATAAAAAAGTAGTTGTATATTTTTATTCCAAGAATAATACGCCTGGTTCCATACGCCAAGCGCGTGCATTCAAAGATGCATATGCTAGTTTTAAATCCAATCAAATTGCAATCATAGGTATCAGCAGAGACAGTGAAAAATCCCACCGCAATTTTTCAGTGAAATACGAATTGCCGTTTATTTTATTGTCTAATCCGGACCTTACAGTCATTCAGGCATATGGAGTTTGGCAAGAGAAAAAGATATATGGAAAAGCATACATGGGTGTAGCGCGTGCAACCTTTGTGATTGATGAAACTGGTGACATCATCAAGGTTTTTCCGAAAGCAAAGCCGGACACCAATGCGGCAGAAATTCTTAAGTTTATAGACAACTACCCATCTGCTTAAACATTCAAAATGATTTAAAGAAAGCTATAGCATCAACAGAGGCTGCAAAGGGCACTTATGCAATGGCAGCCGAAAGACTGCCTTATTTTTAATCGCCTTTTTATATAGGTTGTCCCCAATTATATTTATTTATAGCTGTTGAGTCTTGTCTTATTAGCGTGAGATTTATTCTTTATTGTCATTTTTCTATTCACCATGTCACAAATAACTTTTTGGCAATACACTTAACTTGACAAATATTTCAGCCAACTTTTGGTAATATTAAATTTACAGAATTGATGTTGAGTAAATAATAGGTGGTGGCTGTATTGGTTGATTTAGTTGTTGCTGAGAAGAAAGGGATACCCAAATTAAGATTTATAACGCAGGGCAGTAGATTTATGCTTAACGCTGCAGGAATTTTACTTGGATTTCTTATGGGACGTATAGTAATATTGGACTTTCTAAACCCTTTTGCCATTGCATTATTGTGCGTTTTCATGGTAAATGGCTTAAAACCCTATGCTATAGGCATAAGTCTCTTGGCGGGTGCATTAAGCTTGAAAAGCCCTGAGCTTTTACTGAAGAATATAATTCTTGTATCAATTTTACTTATTTTTTATTTGATTACAAATAGGACAAGATTGAATAAAAAAGTGTTTTTCAGCATCTTTGCTCCTGTAGTAAACCTTGGGGCAGGAATTTTTATTTTTTATATAAAGGATTATTATCTTTATGATATGCTTATGATTATAATAGAATCTATTATGATATGTGCCTTGATAAATATCTATGATAAAGCCATGCCACTATTTATGAATATAAAAAAAAGAACCAGAATATCCACTGAAGAAATTATATCCGCCTCATTACTTATTCTTTCTGCTTTTTTTAGCACTTCAATACATTTATGGCAGTTATCAATAAAAAATATTATATCCATATTGATCATACTTCTCTTATCGCATGTAGGGAATATTGGGATAGGGGCAGCATCGGGTACTGCTTTTGGAGCTCTGCAAGCCTTATCTGGGGATATATATCCTTCGGCAATTGGAGTATATGGTATTTGTGGGATTTTGGCTGCTGCAATGAAGCCCTATGGACGCATTGCATCTATCCTAGGCTTCATTGCAGCTAATGCTTTTATGACTTTTTACATAAATGGCTCAACAGAGGTTCTCATAAGAATAGAAGAAATTTTAGCTGCAGCTTTGATATTTATGTTTATTTCAGATAAGAAAATAGAAAAGTTTTCATCCCACAAATGGGGCATTGACATAAACGCGTCCTCTAAGACCGAAGAAGAAAGCAGGGTAAAGGAGTATACTGTTGAAAGATTATTGGAGATTGCAGATGTTTTTAAGGAGCTGTCTGTTTCAATGAATGTTGGCTTAGGAAGCAAGGAATACTTTTCTCAGCTGGATGCAGCAGAGATATTGGAGAAGGTAGTAAAAGATACTTGTCAGAGTTGCGGAATGTATAATGACTGTTGGGAAAAAGAGTTTTATAGCACCTATCAAAAGATGTTTTCCTCATTGTCAAATATTGAAAACGGTATTTTTACTGAGGCTGATAAAGACAAAAAAATTATAGACAAGTGTTTGTTTCCTGATAGGGTGTGGAGCAGACTGAAATATCATTATGATATATATAGATATGGCCTGATATGGAAGAGAAAGATTGATAACAGCAGATATGCATTAAGCAATCAAATGCAGGAAACTTCAAAGCTTATTGGAGGACTAGCTGATAAATTTAATGCAAATCTAGAATTTAATAGGGCTTTGGAGGAAGATATAATCGTGCATATGGACAAACTAGGCATACCTATTGATGACGTATCAGTTATCGTTGGCAAAGATAGCACTGAAATAGATATAAGGCACAAAAATTGCGGTGGTAAAAGAGAATGCATAAGTAAGATATTATCTGAATTAAGAAAAATTACGGGAAAACATTTCACAAAATATGGAGTTTCTTGCTCTTTATCAGGCAAAGATACATGCGTATTGAAATTTAGAGAAGCCCATAGATATTCTATTGCCACAGGTATTGCCAGAATGCAGAAACAGGCCTCCTCCATATCTGGGGATAATTATTCATTGTTGGAGTTGAAGGATGGAAAGTTCTTTATGATACTCAGCGATGGAATGGGAAGCGGTCCTAGGGCAGCTATGGAAAGCGGGATGGCTGTAAACCTCCTTGAAAGGTTTTTGGCAGCGGGTTATGATCAAAACACAGCCTTGGAAGCCATAAACTCTCTTTTATTAATAAAATCCGATGATGAGAATTATGCAACTGTGGACATGACTCTCATCAATCAATATAGTGGTGAGGTAGAATTTCTAAAGGTTGGGGCGGTGTCAACATTTATTAAGTATAAGGACAGAGTGGATATTATTAGGAACAGCTCCCTACCTGCGGGTATATTGGATAAGATAGAGGTTGAATTTAATAGAAGAAAGATGGGGGATGGGGATTTTGTTGTCATGATCACTGATGGAGTATTGGAGGCCAATGACAAGGATTTGGATAAGGAGAAATGGCTGGGAGATGTAATATATAATATTGATACAAGAAATCCTAAGAAAATGGCGGATGCTATAATGGAGAACTGTCTCCAAAAATCCAAGGGTAAGACTCCTGATGATATGACAGTATTGGTGGCAAAGATTTGGAAATCAGCTTAAGCTTGAATATATGCCTCCTTTTTTGGCAATAAATACAAAAAAGGAGGTTTTTTTATGATTCAAGAATATGGAGTTATAAGGCAGATGATTATTATTACCGATGGAAGGTCAAATATTGGTGTGAGTCCAATAGAAGCAGCGTCTAAGGCAAAAGAAATGGGGATTACGGTGAGCGCCATAGGCATTATTGACAGTGAAGGCAATGAGGAAGGAGATGTCATGGAAATAGAGGCCATATCAAAGGCTGGCGGTGGTCTGTGTGATTATTGCTATCCTAAGGATCTGGGCTTGACTTTGCAGGCTATGACTCAGAAAACTGTGAATCATACCCTGGAATGTATAGTGAGCAAACAATTAAAATCAATTGTAGGACAGGATATAACAAGCATTGAACCCAAATCCAGAATGAGAGTGGTTGAATTCATAGAAAACTATGGAGAGAGGGTTGATCTGCTGTATGCCATAGTGTTGGATACTAGCAAGAGCATGACCAATAAGCTGGAATTGGCCAAAAACTGTGTTGTGGATTTGATGGAGGCACTGAACAATAGAAAGGGCATCAGCAGAGTAGCATTAGTTTCGTATCCAGGTGATATTGGAAGTACTGCAAATGTGGCTTGTGAGTTTACCACTGAAATGCATATTCTTGAGAAGGGATTAAAAGCCTTAAAGGCGTACGGAGGGACTCCCACTGGTCCTGCCATTGAGACAGCTGCCGGTTTGATAATAGAATATGAAGCTCCTGCGCAAGCCCACTATGTATAGTGTTAAATGCAAAGAAATAATAGGGCGTTGGTATAAAGGCAAATATAAAATAATTAAACCTATAGGCAGTGGAGGCGTGGGAGAAATATATTTAGCCAACCATGAGCATAGAGGGCTTGTAGCCTTGAAAGTCACCAAATCTATGATGAGCATTACCAAGGAATATGACGTCATGAAAAGATATGAAGGCAAGGACTATATTCCTAAAGTCTATGAATTGGACGATTTTGAGATTCATGGTGAGATATATCACTATTTTGCAATGGAATATATTAAAGGATATAATTTGACTAAAGTTATGAAGGATAGTTTACCACTGAAGTTAAAAATAGATATCTTCATAATAATACTCCAGATTATAGCGGACATTAATGATGAAGGTTTGATTTACTCTGATTTGAAGCATGAGAACATAATGGTTGATGAGAGGAATCTTACAATACGTTTAGTGGACTTCGGAAGCCTGACCCAATTTGGAAAGGGTGTAAAGGAGTACACGCCTTTGTATGACAGATGTTCTTGGGGTTTGGGAGATAGGGTTGCAGACATCTCTTATCAAACCTTTAGTGCAGCAATTTTGCTTATGACCCTTTTAATAGGGCGAAAGCTTACACCGGATAAAGATAAAATAAAGTCAGCAATGGATATTCTGAAGAAAGACAATATCCCCAAAACACTTATTGATTTGATTGAGAAGGTATTGAAGGGTGATATAATAGGTTGCAGAGTATTTCTCAAAAACCTTAGAAATATTGATTTGAGTGAAAAGGACAAGGTGTTTGGCATTGATTCTTGGCTAGATTCCATAATAGCAATTCTAGTATTTTTATTAGGGTTTATGCTTATGAAATTGAACGAGACTTCATTCAGAGGGGGAATCAACCCCCGCTGAATGTTAGTGGAGTCCATACTGGACTTAACCGCCCTGGGACACCCGCCGCCTCTAGATGCGGGGGACTTAGGGCGGGTTAGTTCAGTGTTGAAAGCTTTAACTCCCTTTTCGCCATTCTAAAAAAGAGGATAATTAAATTCTATGTAGAATAAACTAGAAATGTCTTTAACGAATGTGAGTGGAGCTGATATCATATGAGAGACCTGGCTTTGGTTGTTGAACAGACAATAAAAAAATATAGTATGCTTGACCATGGAGATTCTATAGTCGTTGGATTATCAGGAGGACCTGACTCCTTGTGCTTGCTTCATGTGCTTCTAGAGCTCAAGGAGGCCTTGGGGTTAAAAATATATGCAGCTCATCTCAACCATCAGTTCAGAGGAAAAGATGCAGATGAGGATGCGCTTTATGTGAAAGAAATATGCAAAGAGTGGGGCATAGATGCCTTTATTCAGGTTTTTAATGTGACTGCCTATGCTAAGGAGAACGGATTGTCTTCAGAAGAAGCAGGAAGAGAGATTCGGTATAGGCTATTTAAAGAGGTTGCAAATGAGGTTGGAGCAAATAAAATTGCAGTAGCTCATAATATGAACGATAATGTAGAAACAGTGCTTATGAATCTATTTAGAGGCAGTGGAATAGATGGTTTGAAAGGAATTGAAGCCGCCCGAGGAGAAATAATAAGACCTCTAATTAATGTTAGAAGAGATGAAATCGAAGCCTATTGTGAAGAAAAAGCACTAAACCCTCGAATAGATAAAACAAACCTAGAACCCATATATGGCAGAAATAAGGTTAGGCTTGAGCTTATACCTTATATAGAGAAAAATTTCAATGCCAATATAATGAGCACTTTACATAGATTTTCTGATATTGTGACCCTGGAAAATGATTTTTTTAATAAAGAGGCTAAAATTGTATTTTTAGAGATTGCAATAATAGGCGAAAATAGTATAGAATATAATATTAATAAATTGAATAATATCCATCCTGCTCTTATGAGAAGAATTATCAGGATGGGTATAGAAGAGCTTTCAGGCAGCCTAAGAGGGATCGAGTACAAAAATATTGAAACAGTAGTAGATTTACTGGACAAGAGCACAGGAGCGGCTGTTATATTGCCTGGCAATATCAAAGCTTATGTATCTTATGACAAAATGATATTGAAATTTGATACGAAGGATGAAATTGATAAGTACTATTTAAGGTTGGAGGATGACAGGGACAACATTGCTGCTTTGCTTGGTTTTAGTATCAGGCTGACAACCATAGATGCATCCCAAATTACTGATGTAAAAAAAGACAAGCAAAGGGTTTATATTGATAAAGCTAAGATAAAGGAAGAGCTGGTATTAAGAAATCGGCTGGAGGGAGATATTTTTTCTCCCATAGGTCTGAAAGGCTCTAAAAAGTTAAAGGAATACTTTATTGATGAAAAGATACCTCGGGATGAGAGGGATAATGTTTTCCTAATTGCAGATGGCAAGGAAATTGTCTGGGTTTTAGGGAAAAGATTGAGCGATAAGTATAAAATAACCAAGGATACAAAAGAAGCCATTATGATAAACATATTAAGGGGGACATATGATGAATAGCGATATACTTAAGATACTTATAAATCAAAGTGAAATAAAAGAAAAAGTAAAGGAACTGGGTGAGAAAATCACTAATGATTATAAAGATAAGAACCTGATGGTAGTAGGAATACTAAAAGGCTGTGTGGTATTTTTATCTGATTTGATAAGAGAGATAAACCTGCCTCTTACTATGGATTTCATGGTGGTTTCCAGTTATGGCTCTTCTACCAAATCCTCTGGTGTGGTAAGAATTGTTAAGGACTTGGAGAAGGATATAGCAGGCAAGGATATATTAATTGTAGAGGATATTGTAGATACCGGTCTTACATTGAACTACCTCGTTGATTATCTTAAATCCAGAAATGCTAGCAGCGTAAAGATATGTACCCTATTGGAAAAGCCGGATAGAAGAAAAGCAGAGGTTGATTTAGAGTATGTAGGTTTTCATATTCCTGATGAGTTTGTTGTTGGGTATGGGCTTGATTATGCAGAAACTTATAGGAACTTGCCCTTCGTTTGCATTCTGAAACCCGAGGTATATTCCTAATTGTAATTTATAGTTTCCTATGATAAAATTATTCTATTGTAGGTAACACGGTTTAGAGGAGGGTAATTTTTGAGAAAGTTTTTAAAGGGTATAAGCTTTTATGTACTGATTTTTATAATAATCATATTCTTCGCCCAAATATTCAGCAATACCGGCGAAGGAAAGACTAAGCTTTCTTATACCCAGTTTATTTCAGAAGTAGAAAGTAAAAGAATAAGAGGAGAAATATATGTGAGCGATTTAGGTGTTACATCAGTAATCACCGGAAAGCTCAGTGATGGTAAAAAATTTGAGACTACAGTGCCCAGTGTGCAGTTTAATCAATTGGCGCAAGATTATGCTGAAAGGGGCTCTCTCAATATAATATATGAAAAACCTCAGCAAACCTCTGTATGGCTTTCGATTTTGCCGTCAGCCGCATTGTTTGTTCTGCTTATAGTTTTTTTCTTTATATTTACCCAACAGACCCAAGGGGGAGGAAATAGGGTAATGTCTTTTGGCAAGAGCAAGGCAAAGCTTTTAGCTGATGACAAGAAGAAGGTTACCTTTGCTGATGTAGCAGGGGCCGATGAAGAAAAGGAAGAATTGGGCGAGATAGTTGATTTCCTCAAGCAGCCCAGACGATTTATTGAGCTGGGAGCTAGAATACCAAAGGGAGTTTTGCTGGTTGGACCTCCGGGCACAGGCAAGACCTATCTTGCTAAGGCAGTATCCGGAGAAGCGGGAGTTCCTTTCTTCAGCATAAGCGGTTCGGATTTCGTGGAGATGTTTGTAGGAGTTGGAGCTTCAAGAGTAAGAGACTTATTTGAGCAAGCCAAGAAAAGCTCTCCTTGCATAATTTTCATAGATGAAATAGATGCGGTAGGAAGACAAAGAGGAGCAGGACTAGGTGGAGGACATGATGAAAGAGAGCAGACACTAAATCAACTTCTCGTCGAGATGGATGGGTTTAATCTAAATGAGGGCATAATAATTATTGCAGCTACTAATAGACCTGATATACTCGATCCGGCACTACTCAGACCCGGAAGATTTGATAGACAGATTATGGTAGGAATACCTGATGTAAAGGCAAGAGAACAAATACTTCAGATTCATGCTAGAAATAAGCCATTAGGCGAAAGCATAAGCCTAGGAACATTGGCTAAGAGTACACCTGGATTTACACCTGCAGACCTTGAAAACCTTATGAATGAAGCTGCTCTTATGGCTGCAAGAAAAGATAAAAAGAAGATTGATATGGAAGAGCTCGAAGAGGCAACTCTTAGAGTATTGGCAGGACCGGAGAAAAAGAGCAGGGTGGTCAGTGAGCAGGATAGAAAGCTTACTGCATATCACGAGGCCGGTCACGCAGTGGTGCAAAAGCTTATCCCTAATGCAGATCCGGTTCATCAAATATCCATTATTCCACGGGGAAGGGCCGGAGGTTATACTATTTCTCTTCCTCAGCAAGATAAGTTTTATACGTCAAAGATAGAATTGGAAGACCAGATTGTGACCCTTATGGGGGGACGTGTAGCGGAAAAGGTAGTCTTAGATGACATAAGCACCGGAGCCAAAAATGATCTGGAAAGAGCTACAAGCATAGCAAGGAAGATGGTAACTGAATATGGTATGAGTGATAAGTTAGGACCCATGACTTTTGGCACAGATCATGATGAGGTATTCTTAGGAAAAGATTTTGCCAGAAGCAGGAATTATAGCGAGGAAGTTGCAGCCAATATAGATAGAGAGATAAGAGGAATAGTAGAAAATGGTTATCAGAGGGCTGAAGCAATTCTCAGAGCTAATATAGACAAACTTCATGGGGTTGCCAATGCTTTGCTTGAAAGAGAAAAGCTGGACAAAGATGAGTTCGAGGAGATATTTGCAAATGCATAAGGAATGGTTAAAACCATTCCTTTAATTTAATATAAATCTAAATAGGAGGTACATACATAGATGAAAACAGATATACAAATAGCCCAAGAAGCTAAGATGAAGCCAATTATGGACATAGCTCAGGACATTGGAATTGCTGAAGAAGAAGTAGAATTATACGGCAGGTATAAAGCAAAAGTCAATTTAAGTATTTGGGATAGGCTCAAGGATAAAGAAGATGGCAAATTGGTTTTGGTTACTGCAATAACACCTACGCCGGCAGGAGAAGGCAAATCAACAACTACTGTAGGATTGGGGCAAGCTCTGGCAATACTGGGCAAGAAATCCGCCATAGCACTTCGAGAGCCATCTCTAGGGCCAGTATTTGGTGTAAAGGGCGGAGCTGCTGGAGGCGGTTATGCTCAAGTTGTACCCATGGAAGATATTAACCTTCATTTTACAGGAGATTTTCATGCTATAACCACTGCTAATAATTTGCTTTCAGCTGCAATAGATAATCATATAACCCAAGGAAATGCTCTAGGGATTGACTCTAGGCAGATAGTATGGAAAAGAGTATTAGACATGAATGACAGAGCTCTAAGGGAAGTGGTCGTTGGATTGGGCGGAAAGGTAAATGGATTTGTAAGACAAGATGGCTTTATGATAACAGTTGCTTCAGAGATAATGGCAATACTTTGTCTTTCAACGGGCATAATGGATTTGAAGGAGAGGCTTTCAAGAATAATAATAGGTTATAGTTATGAAAACAAACCTATTACTGCAGGAGATTTAAAGGTTCATGGAGCTATGACACTACTCCTCAAGGATGCTATCAAGCCGAATCTGGTGCAAACATTGGAAAACACTCCTGCCTTTATACATGGGGGACCTTTTGCAAATATAGCCCATGGCTGCAACAGCATTATGGCAACGAAGTTAGGCTTAAAACTTGTGGATTATTTGATCACTGAAGCAGGTTTTGGCGCAGACCTTGGTGCAGAGAAATTCATGGATATCAAATGCCGCTATGGTGGTATAGCACCTTCAGCTGTGGTAATAGTGGCAACTGTAAGAGCTCTCAAGATGCATGGCGGAGTAAAAAAGACTGATTTAGGTCAGGAAAATGTACCTGCATTGGAAAAAGGCTTTGAAAATCTCAAGAAGCATATAGAAAATGTAAATAAATTTGGTGTTCCCGCGGTTGTTGCAATAAACAAATTTGTTACAGATACTGAAGCAGAAGTTGCAAAACTCATGGACCTTTGCAGAATTCAAGGTGTAGAGGCTTCCATTTGTGATGTATGGGAAAAGGGTGGAGCAGGCGGCGAGGATTTGGCATCAAAGGTTGTAGCAGCTTGTGACCAAAAAAACAGTTTTAAATTCATATATGATGAAAATGAAAGCATTAAAGAGAAAATAGGAAAGATAGCAAAGGAAATCTATGGAGCTAAAGGGGTGCAGTATACAGGAAGAGCAGAAAAAGAAATAAAGCTTCTGGAAGATTTAGGCTTAGATAAGTACCCCATATGCATGGCTAAGACACAGTATTCTTTGTCGGATAATCCGGAGCTTATAGGGAGACCTCAAGACTTCGAAATAACAGTCAAGGAAGTAAGGGTATCAGCAGGTGCCGGCTTCATAGTTGCGCTAACAGGTGATATCATGGTTATGCCCGGACTGCCCAAGATTCCTGCAGCAGAAAAGATAGATGTTGACGAAAAAGGTGTCATTACGGGGTTGTTCTAATTATAGGTAAATAAAAAAGCGGCGAAAGCCGCTTTTTAAATGGTCTCAATTAGAAATTTGAGGTATAATACACAATGTGTAGGAAAAAATGAGAAAAACAAATTTTATAGTACCCTTTACATTTGGAATATGATAAGATAGAATTAAAGAAGGAAAACTTGCAGATTTAAACAAAAATGAAAGATATCATTCAAATATTTCAATAAGGTTTACAAAATTTGTTGAAAAATTGATTGATGTTTGTGGATTATTTACATACCCTTATATTTAAACTATTAAAGCACAAATATTATTTTTAATATGGGAGGCTAAGCATGTATAACAAAGATAAGCTTGATGCTCAAAAAGCAGAAAGACAAAATTGGGAAAACACAAAAATTTCTAAAGTTTTGGCAAGGAATCCAGAAAGAAAGACTAAGTTTGTTACCACTTCAGGAATCGAGGTAAAAAGGTTATATGCTCCAGAGGATGTAGCTGAGTTGGATTACAATGAGAGTTTATCCTATCC
>JAQUTA010000005.1:0-16524 GCA_028709965.1 Lutispora sp. | reverse complement strand
GCTTACGTAAATGCAGCTATAAAAGCCGGTCTTGATGTAGATGAATTTGCTCCAAGACTATCTTTCTTCTTTAACTCCCATAATGATTTGCTTGAAGAGGTTGCAAAGTTTAGAGCAGCTAGAAGATTGTGGGCTAAGATTATGAAGGAAAGATTTAATGCTAAGAATCCCAAATCAATGATGCTCAGATTCCATACACAAACAGGAGGTTGTACGCTTACTGCACAGCAGCCAGATAATAATATTGTCAGAGTTGCAATACAGACATTAGCTGCAGTATTGGGTGGAACTCAATCTTTGCATACCAATTCAAGAGATGAAGCTATGGCACTTCCTACAGAAGATTCAGTAAGAATTGCCTTAAGGACTCAGCAGATTGTAGCCTATGAAAGCGGTGCTGCTGATACTGTTGATCCTCTTGCCGGTTCATATTATATTGAAAGCTTGACTTCCGAAATAGAAAAGAGAGCCTTGGAATATATAAATAAAATAGATGAACTTGGAGGTGCGCCAAAGGCTATTGAGAGAGGATATATGCAGAAGGAAATTCAAGAGAGTGCATATAAATACCAAAAAGAAATAGAAAATGGCGAAAGAATAGTAGTTGGAATGAATAAATTCCAGATTAAAGAATCCGCTCCTAAGGGACTTCTGAGAGTTGACCCACAGGTAGGAGAGCTTCAGAAAGAAAAGCTTCAAGTCCTAAGAACTCAAAGAGATAATGTTAAGGTTGACGAAAGCCTGCTTGCACTTAAAAAGGCTGCAGATAGTGAGGAAAACCTTATGCCATATATTATTGAAGCTGTTAAGGAATACGCTACATTAGGCGAAATTTGCGGTGTTTTACGAGAAGTATTCGGCGAATACCAGCAGTCTGTTATTCTGTAAGGAGGTAATGAGATGAATAGACCTATTAGAGTCTTAGTTGCAAAACCAGGCCTTGATGGCCATGATAGAGGTGCGAAGGTTGTAGCTCGTGCCATGAGAGATGCAGGTATGGAGGTTATATATACCGGTCTTAGGCAGACTCCTGAGCAGATAGCAGAAGCTGCCATACAAGAAGACGTTGACTGTGTATCCATGAGCATACTATCAGGAGCACATAATCATCTTTTTCCCAAGGTAGTTAGACTTATAAAAGAAAAGGGCGGAGATGATATCCTTATTATAGGAGGCGGAGTAATACCTGAAGAAGATATACCTGGGCTTAAAGAAGCAGGTATTGCAGAAATATTTACTCCCGGAACTCCAACAGCGGTGACTATAGATTTTATAACTCAGAACATAAAAAGAAATTAAGGGTGGTTTAGATGGATATAAGGGCAGGCTTGTCCAGCGGCAGCAAAAGAGCCGCTGCACGTCTGATTACTATGATAGAGAATAGCAGCAAAGAGGCTATACAAATAATAAAAGAAAACTATCATATGACAGGTAGGGCCAGAATTATTGGTATCACCGGCCCCCCGGGTGCGGGTAAGAGCACTGTAACAGATAAGCTTGCAAAGCTGGTGAGGAAAAAAGACAAAAAAGTTGCAATTATTGCGGTTGATCCTACAAGCCCTTTTAGTGGAGGTGCTATCTTAGGAGATAGGATTAGAATGTCGGATCTTAGCACAGATGAGGGAGTATTCATTAGAAGCATGGGTACGAGGGGAGCCTTAGGTGGGCTCTCTAAGGCCGTACATGGTGCAATCAAGGTAATGGATATGGCCGGTTATGATTATATATTTGTTGAAACAGTCGGAGTTGGCCAATCAGAAATAGATATTGTGAAGATAGCAGATACAGTGCTCATGGTGATGGTCCCTGGATTAGGTGATGATATTCAGGCTATAAAGGCAGGCATAATGGAAATCGGGGACGTATTTGCGGTTAATAAGTCTGATAGAGAAGGCGCTGAGAGAACAGCAACAGAAATTGAAGTTATGCTTGATTTGAGCGGCATGACGGAGTATAGACCTCCGGTGAAAAACATAATAGCCAGGGACAATATTGGAATAGAAGAGCTCTTTGATGCTATAGAGAAACATTATGAATATATGAATCATTCCGGAAATCTCAGCAAACGCAGAGAAAAAGCCGTTGAGATGGAAGTTTTGGAAATATTCAAAGAGGACCTTCTAGGCAGGATAATGAAGCTTCAAAAGAGTACAGATTATTTATCAGCCCTTATACTAAAAGTTTTAAATAAAGAAACAGACCCATATTCTGCTGCATCAGAGTTATCACATATTTTAAGCCAAGAGGAGGGAAGAGTTAATGATTAAAAAGGTTGATCATATAGGCATTGCAGTAAGTAACCTGGAAGAATCAGTAAAGTTTTATGAAGGTATTTTGGGCCTAAAACTTCAAGGTATAGAAACTGTTGAAGAGCAAAAAGTAAAAGTAGCCTTTCTACCCGTTGGAGATACAGAAATCGAGCTTTTAGAAGCTACAAGCCCTGATAGTCCTATTGCAAAGTTTATTGAAAATAAAGGTCAGGGAGTGCAGCATATAGCATTCAAGGTTGATAACTTGGAAAAAGCATTAGAAGAAATGAAAAGACTAGGTATAAGGCTTATTGATGAAAAACCAAGATATGGTGCCGGCGGTGCAAGGATTGCTTTTTTACATCCCAAGAGCACCAATGGTGTATTAGTTGAGTTATGTGAGAGGAAAGGATAGGGAGTGATGAAATGTCAGTAGATAAAATTCAACAACTTTGCAAGATGAAAGAAGACATATCAAAGGGTGGCGGAGACAAAAGAATCAAAAAACAGCACGATTCAGGCAAGATGACAGCTAGAGAGAGATTAAATTTATTGTTTGATGAGGGAAGCTTTGTTGAAATTGATGCTTTTGTAAAGCACCGTTGCTCAGAGTTTGGAATGCAGGAAGTAGATGCTCCTGGAGAAGGTGTTGTAACAGGTTATGGTACAGTTGCTGGAAGACTTGTATATGCTTATGCTCAGGACTTTACTGTTGTAGGTGGCTCTTTGGGAGAAATGCATGCAAAGAAAATATGCAAAGTTATGGATATGGCTCTTAAAATGGGAGCACCTGTTGTAGGAATCAATGATTCCGGTGGAGCTAGAATTCAAGAGGGTGTTGATGCACTTTCAGGCTATGGAAGTATTTTCTATAGAAATACAATTGCATCAGGTGTGATACCTCAAATATCAGTTATTATGGGACCTTGCGCAGGTGGAGCAGTATATTCACCAGCTATTACAGATTTCGTATTCATGGTTGACAAGACCAGCCAAATGTTTATAACAGGACCTCAGGTTATTAAGGCAGTTACAGGTGAAGAGGTTACTGCAGAAGAACTAGGCGGAGCTATGACTCATAATAGAACAAGCGGAGTTGCTCATTTCATAAGCATGGATGAGAAACAATGCATAGAAGACATCAAGAGATTATTAAGTTTCTTGCCTTCTAATAATATGGAAAGTGCACCTGCATTTGATTGTAATGATGATTTAAACAGAATAGAAGATAGACTAAATGAAATTGTGCCTGATAACCCAAATAAGGCTTATGATATGAAGGAAATAATTACAACAATAGTTGATAATGGTGACTTTATGGAAGTTCAGCCTTATTACGCAATGAATATAATAACCGGCTATGCAAGACTTAATGGTAAATCAGTAGGTATTATTGCAAATCAGCCAAAGGTTTTGGCAGGATGTCTTGATATAAATGCATCAGATAAAGCAGGAAGATTTGTAAGAACCTGTGATGCATTCAATATACCGGTGCTTAATCTAGTGGACGTGCCGGGTTTCTTACCGGGTACTAATCAAGAATATGGCGGAATTATAAGGCATGGTGCCAAGATGCTTTATGCTTATAGTGAAGCAACAGTACCTAAGGTAACCTTGATAGTAAGAAAAGCTTATGGTGGAGCCTATATTGGAATGTGCAATAAAGAATTAGGAGCAGATCAGGTGTTTGCATGGCCTGCAGCTGAAATTGCGGTAATGGGACCTGATGGAGCAGCTAATATTATTTTCAAGAGAGATATTGAAAATGCAGAAAATCCTGCAGTAGCAAGACAAGAAAAGATTCAGGAATACAAAGACAAGTTTGCAAATCCATATATAGCAGCCAGCAGAGGCTATGTGGATGATGTTATAGAGCCTGCAACAACCAGACAGAGACTGATTTCCGCCTTTGATATGTTAGAGAGCAAGAGGGAAAACAGACCTGCCAAAAAACACGGCAATCTGCCTGTATAGAAAAGGGGAATAAGAATGAGCGAAATGCAACAGCTGACCTATGGACTCATAGTTACTTTAGTAGGTATGGGTATAGTGTTTATAGTATTGATTGGCTTGGCTTACATGCTTGATGCATTGAAGCTATTGTCTAATAGGGGAACCGCAGAAAAAAAAACTGAAATAGTTAAGGTGGAAAAGGTTGCAGAACCTGCAGAAGCGATCAGTACTCCCGCAGAAGATGAGGGTGAGCTGATGGCAGTTATAAGCGCAGCATTAGCAGCGTTTATGGGAAGCAGCAGCAATCTGGTAGTAAGATCAATAAATAGAGTAGAAGGCAATGCGCCTGTATGGGCAAAGGTTGGAAGACAGGAACAAATGTTCAATAGATTATAGGAGGAATAAAGAAATGAGAAAATTTTTGATAAATGTTAATGGAAATAGTTATGAAGTTGAAGTAGAAGAAGTAAAAGATGGTTCACCTGTAGCAGTGACATCAGCACCGGCAGCTCCTGCAGCTCCTAAAGCAGCAGCTCCTGCACCAAAAGCAGCACCGGCAGCACCCAAAGCGGCACCGGCAGCAGTGCCTGCAGGCGCAGCTACTGTAGTATCCCCAATGCCGGGAACAATATTATCTGTTAATGTTAAGGTTGGAGAATCAGTGAAAAAAGGGCAGGTATTGTGCATCCTTGAAGCTATGAAGATGGAGAATGAAATTATGGCATCAGGAGATGGCAAGGTATCTTCAATAGCAGTAAATGCAGGGGAGTCTGTAAATACAGGACAGGTTTTGATTGTGCTTGAATAAGCCCAGCAAAACTTTGAATGGGGGAATTTTAAATGTCATTGTTAGAAGCTATTAAAGAATTTTATTTTAGTATGGGCTTTTCTGCTATGACCTGGCAAGAGGGAGTAATGATTCTGACATCATTTGTTCTCATATATCTTGCTCTTAAGAAGGGTTTTGAGCCTTTACTATTATTACCTATAGCCTTTGGTATGCTCCTTGCTAATTTACCTTTGGCTGGACTTAATGCAGAACCAATATACCAGGTTGCTATAGATCCGGTAACAGGAGAGCATATTCATGAAATGGTAAATACCGGAGGTCTGCTGTATTGGCTGTACAAAGGAGTTAAGCTAGGAATTTATCCACCACTTATATTCTTAGGTGTTGGAGCCATGACAGACTTTGGACCGCTCATAGCTAACCCCAAGAGCATACTTTTGGGCGCGGCAGCACAGTTTGGAATATTTACAACATTCCTAGGAGCTCTAGCTTTAAACTTCATACCAGGAATAAGTTTTACTATACGTGAAGCAGCTTCCATAGGTATAATAGGTGGAGCGGATGGACCAACAGCAATATTCCTTGCTTCAAAGCTTGCACCGCACCTATTGGGACCTATCGCAGTTGCTGCATATTCCTACATGGCATTGGTGCCTATGATTCAGCCTCCTATAATGAAAGCATTGACTACAAAGGCTGAAAGAGAAATAATAATGGAGCAGTTAAGACCTGTTTCAAAGACAGAAAGAATTATATTCCCAATAATGGTTACTGTAGTAGTATCCTTAGTACTTCCTGCAGCAGCATCGTTGGTTGGTATGTTAATGCTTGGTAATCTCCTTCGAGAAGCTTCAACTATGCAGAATACTTTGCTTAGACTGATGAAGACTGCAGAAGGGGAACTGATGAATATAGTAGTTATTTTCCTTGGAGTAACAGTAGGAGCAACAGCCAAGGGCGAATTGTTCCTATCACCAAAGACATTAGCTATAATCGCTTTGGGATTGATAGCCTTCTCAATAGGAACAGCAACAGGCGTATTATTTGGAAAAATAATGTGCAAATTAAGCGGAGGCAAGGTAAATCCGCTTATAGGCTCAGCGGGTGTATCTGCAGTTCCTATGGCAGCCAGAGTATCACAGAAGGTAGGTCAGGAAGCCAATCCTTCAAACTTCCTTTTGATGCATGCTATGGGACCTAACGTAGCAGGAGTTATTGGATCTGCTGTTGCAGCCGGTGTTCTCCTCTCAATGTGTAATTTATAAAGTATAGATATAAAATACAGGCAGAAATGCCTGTATTTTTGTTGTATAATAAATATATAATGCGACATAGGAGAATGGGGAACGGAAAACACGGATTAACACTGATTTAGCACTGATTTACACGGAATAATTTTTTATAATCTTTTACTCCCACAGTGTGAATCTGTGAAATATTCTGTGAAAATCTGTGTTCTCCGTAACCTTTATGTCGCAATCATCTATTCTAAAGACTAAAGTGGTGAGGAGCAAAGCTATTATGAAAAGCGGAGTATTGGAAGAACTGAAGAAAAGTATGGGAAAACATCTATCCGGTGAGGAACTGAGCAAAAAATTCGGGGTCAGTAGGACAGCTATTTGGAAGCATATAAAAAAGCTTAAAGAAGAAGGCTATATAATAGAATCCTCTACCAACAAAGGTTATGTGCTCATTGAAAGCCCGGATGCATTATACCCTGATGAGATAAAAGAACTTCTGGATACAAGTTTTGTTGGAAAAGAAATTATATATATGGATTCAATAGATTCTACCAATAGTCAGGCAAAGAGATTGGGAGAAGGGGATTTTATTGATGGCACAGTTATAATTGCCGAAGAACAGACCACAGGCCGCGGCAGATTAGGCAGGGATTGGGTCTCGCCAAAGGGCAAGGGAATTTGGATGACCATATTGCTAAAGCCAGAGATAAAGGCTGAGCAAGCCTCTCAAATAACTCTTATTGCTGCTATTTCAGTGGTGAAAGGAATTAAAAAGACATGCGGTGTAGATACTATGATAAAATGGCCTAATGATTTGGTGTTAAACGGACAAAAGCTTTGCGGCATTTTGACGGAACTAGGTGCAGAGATTGATAGAATAAATTACTTGTGCGTTGGAATAGGCATAAACGCAAATCTGGATAAAGAGGATTTGGGTAACCATGAACTAAAAACAGCAACATCATTAAAGCTCGCAGCAGGCGTTGCAGTAGACCGGAAAAAATTGATTGCAGAGGTGTTGAAGGCCTTTGAAGATTACTACTCTGAATTTTTGATAAATAGTAACATTGATTTCATGATTGAAGAATATAAAAAATCTTCGGCCAACATAGGTAAAGAAGTGAGATTGATAACAAAGGATGGAGAAATCCGAGCAAAGACAGAGGATGTAAATAGTCGGGGGCACCTTTTGGTTAGATTAAAAGATGGGAGCCTCAGAGAGATTTCTTCGGGAGAAGTATCCGTTAGAGGAATATATGATTATATTTAATAAAAAATATTGCATTGATGTTTTAATGATGATAAAATAATTCTGCCGGCATCGCTTTGAGCTGGACTAAGAAAAATAATTTAAAATATCGTCCGGTATCCTTTTGGAACTGGAACGGAGGTGCGAAAATGTATAGTGAGAGAGCAAAAACAATTATGCCTGTGAGAAAACTTGTGGTTACAGGCATGCTGGCAGGAGTATCAATTCTTCTGGGCAGCACACCTTTGGGATTCATACCCATAGGTCCTACAAAAGCTACAATAATGCATTTGCCTGTAATAATAGGGGCAATAATGGAAGGACCATTAGTAGCATTAGGCATTGGTTTGATATTTGGTATTTTTAGCATGATTCAGGCAATTATGACGCCAACTATCACATCCTTTGTATTTTTGAATCCTTTAGTGGCTGTATTGCCACGAATGCTCATTGGACTAACGGCTTATTATACTTACAAGATGACCAAAAGTGCAGCAGCTTCTGCAACAGTTGGTACTTTGACCAATACGGTAGGTGTACTCAGTATGATTTATATCATATATGGAGCTCAGTTTGCTTCTGCATTGGGACAGGATCAAAGCAAGGCAGCAGCTCTCATACTGGGAATTGCAACCACCAACGGTATACCTGAAGTCATCGTTGCTGTTATAGTTGTCACTGCAGTTGTAGCAGCGCTGAAAAGAATAAAGAAAGCTTGAATGAGACTTCATTAAGAGGGCGGATTAGTTCAGTGATAATAGCCAGGCTAAAAGCCTGGCTGTTTTAACACTGAACCAAGTCTCGTTCAACACTTAACTTCAATAAAGGAAGGGTAGAAATATGATACTGGTGATTGACGTTGGAAACACAAATATTGTTTTGGGTATATATGAAGATAAAAGGCTTCTTGAATCTTGGAGAATTGGCACTGAGATTCATAAAACCAGTGATGAATATGGCATGACAATAAACCAGCTTTTTAATTTTTCTAACTATAAACTTTCTGATATCAACCAAGTTGTAATATCATCCGTAGTGCCTACTGCTATGTACACTCTGCAGCATATGGCAAGAAAGTTTTTCAAAAGGGAGCCTTTGGTCATTGGCCCCGGTGTGAAAACAGGAATAAATATTAAATATGATAATCCAAAAGAGGTGGGAGCAGATCGTATAGTAAATGCAGTTGCTGCCTATGAGCTATATGGAGGCCCCCTTGTCATTGTAGATTTCGGAACTGCCACCACTTACTGCGCTGTATCAAAAAATGGTGAGTACTTGGGCGGCGCCATATCACCAGGAATTCAGATTTCTATGGATGCATTGTTTCAGAAAACAGCAAAGCTGCCAAAGGTAGAGTTGGTAAAACCGGAAACAGTAATATGCAAAAATACTATAAATAGTATGCAGTCGGGCATAATATATGGAATTGTAGGTCAGGTAGATTATATTGTGAAAAGAATGAAAAAAGAATTGGATGATGAAGATACAAAAGTTATTGCAACCGGCGGCTTGGCAAAAATGATTGCCATAGAGTCGGAAACAATAAATATAGTCAATGGATTATTAACTCTTGAAGGTTTGCGAATAATATACGAAAGAAACAAAGAAACGTAAGGAACGGGGACACACCCCTGCAGGCGGGTCACTATACATGGGGACATTCCGCAGCAAGGAATACCTGCGCAAGCAGCGGTGTGTCCCCGTTTCTTGAATGAATGCATCCGAAAGAGATGGTGAATATATGAATATAGGCAATATTAAAACACCAAACAATATTTTTCTTGCGCCTATGGCAGGAGTCACAGATATGACTTTCAGGATTCTTTGCAAAAGTTTTGGCTGTGGCTTGATTTATACTGAGATGATCAGCGCCAAGGGTATATTTTATAAAAGTGAGAATACAGAGGCGCTGACTGCCATAGATCCTCGTGAACGCCCTGCAGCAATCCAGATATTTGGCAGTGACCCCAAAATTATGGCTTATGCTTCAGCTAAAATTGAAGAAGACGGAGCAGATTTGATAGATATAAATATGGGGTGCCCAACTCCTAAGATAGTGAATAACGGAGATGGTTCTGCCTTGATGAAAGATCCTCTATTGGCAGGAGACATTATAAAGGCTGTTGTAAATCAAGTGAAAATTCCCGTAACTGTGAAAATAAGAAGAGGCTGGGATGAAAATACTGTAAATGCTGTCCAAATTGGGCGTATAGCAGAGCAAGAAGGTGCTGCTGCCATAGCTGTCCATGGAAGGACTAGGGAGCAATTTTATACCGGTAAAGCAGATTGGAATATAATAAGAGAAGTTAAGAAGGCTCTTACTATACCTGTAATAGGAAACGGAGATATATACTCTCCCCAAGATGCCAAAAGTATGATGGAGGAAACTGGCTGCGATGCTGTAATGATAGGTAGGGGAGCCCAGGGTAATCCATGGATATTCAAAAGAATAGAAGAGTATCTCAGTACTGGTATATTATTGGAGGAACCCACCGCAAAGGAACGCATAGAGATGCTCATCCGTCATATGAATATGCTGGTGCAGTATAAAGGTGAATATATCGGAATCAAGGAAATGCGAAAGCATGCCTCTTGGTACCTAAAAAGCTTGCCAGGCTCCTGCGCTATAAAGAATCAAATTTTTACAATGACACAAAAGAATGAAATAGAAAGATTTCTAAACTCTTACTTAGATTCATTAATCTAAACGGAGTTTTTTCTTTTTTATTTCTTTTAATAAAATTGTATAAATTTAACTATAGTATTAGAATATATATGTAGCGATAGGATAGAAAATTATTGACGGAGGCGAAAAACATATGAAACATGTTGTCAGTGTGAGCATTGGTTCATCCAAAAGAGATCATAGAGTCGAATTGAATTTCAAAGGTGAGAACATAATAGTAGAAAGAGTTGGCACTGATGGAGATATCCCTAAAGCTATAGAACTAATCAGCAGCATGGATGGTAAGGTTGATGCTTTTGGCATGGGAGGAATAGACTTATATTTAAGAGCAGGAACTAGAAAGTACATAATCAAAGATGCAATTCAAATAAAAAATGCGGCTAAGATTACTCCCATGGTGGATGGTTCAGGATTAAAATCAACACTGGAGAGAAACCTTCCTCGATATATCAATGAAAACATAATTCCTCTTAAAGGAAAGACTGCCTTTATATTGACTGCTGTTGATAGGTACGGCCTAGCGGAAGGTTTTGACGAGATGGGATGTAGTTTGATATTAGGTGATGTCATGACGGCTCTAGGCTTTAATATACCTATATACTCTCTCAAAAGACTGGAGCATATTGCAAGCATCATAGCCCCTATAGCTTGCAGACTGCCTTTTAATATGTTATATCCTACAGGTAAAGCTCAAGATAAGGAAGAAAACCTTGCAGGTAAATACGATAAATATTTTCATATGTCTGATATTATTGCTGGTGACTTTCATTATATACGACGTTTCCTGCCAAATGATGCAAAAGGTAAGATTATTGTCACAAATACAGTTACTAAGGACGACGTGGCATGGCTCAGGGATAGAAATGCAGGTATACTTATAACCTCCACTCCGGATTTATCAGGAAGATCCTTTGGAACCAACGTAATCGAAGCTTTGGCAGTAGCTATGCTGGGTAAAGATCCTGATGATATAGAAGGTCAGGATTATTTAAACATATTAAATGACATGGAATTTAAGCCTCACGTGGTTTATCTTAATGATGCAGAGGCTTCTATAGCTCAGACAGAGTAAATAAGTAGCATATATTCATCTAGCCTATAATATTAATATTCAAACGGATTAAATGGAGATGGGAGGATGAAAAGAGCTGCAATAATAGTATATGGTAATAATTCAAACAGATTAATTTTTTGGGTTTTAGGTAGACCTTGCGAATTAGGTAAGATTAACATCGAGCTTGGGGAAGAGGCTTATGAGTTATTCATATTAGAAGTCCCAAATACAAAAGAAAATAAATATAAAATCAAACAAAGAAGGATAATTGAGAAATTCTGCGGAGAAAATAATATCCGACCTCTTTTTTATATTGATGATAAAGACGAAGAACTGGATAGTATCTGGTATAGCATAAAGATATTATGCATTTTAAGAGAAATTGAAATAATAATAGGAAAAGGAGTTTATAATAGAAGCTTTGGAATAGTGACAAATGCTTTGAATAAAGTATTGTTGGAAGCAATATCAGAGGAAGCATCCAGCATACTAATACTAAAAACCGGCCTAGATGAAATTGCAATGGAAGAGCTTTATAAAAAGATAATGCAAGATAAAGGCCTTTCTATTGCTTTTGTAGATGATGTCAAATTTCTTATAAATCAATCTGAAATACTATTATGGGAAAGCAAAACTCCCATATCTCCATCCATAAATGTAGAAAAAGTTTTGCTATTCTCGCAGCAAGCTGATCATTCAAAACCTGATACAATACTTATGAAATATAAAGAAGAAATTGCAAAGGCAATCATTAGGCTTGCATCGGATATGAATATATGGGAAATGACCTCATGTTTTCCCTTTGTATATTTTTTAGATGAAGGAGGAAACTACCTAAGCAATGAGCAAATCCGCAGACTGCTTGCAAGAAGCAATAAACCCTTGACAATACAAAAGTGCTAATTTATAATTAACAAATAACATGATAAGCAAGCACTGGAAGGTTATTCCTTATGCAGTGCTTGTTATATTAATATATAGAAGGTTAAGCACCGGACTAATCCGCCCTAATTCATCAGCCTCTTAAGGCAGTATGTATCAAAGGGCGGTTAAGTCCAGTATGGAGTCGGCTAACATTTAGCTTTGCTAAATGAAGTCTCCTTCAACAATCAATACTAGGATAAATTTATTTTAAGGACATATATTATTCACATCAAAGGCACTAATATATATTTTTAAAGGGGAGACGTATAAATGTCAAACAATAAAGAAAACTTATTAACACTTTCAGGGTTAGCAAAACTTGAGGAAGAGTTAGAGTATCTACGAGCAACAAAAAGAGCTGAAGTGGCCCAAAGAATCAAGCAAGCTCTTGCCTTTGGAGATATATCTGAGAATTCAGAGTATGATGAGGCCAAAAATGAGCAAGCTTTTATTGAAGGAAGGATTGCTCAGCTTGAAAATATATTGAAGACAGCCAAAGTCATAGATGATGATGATATAAATACTGATGTGGTAAGTGTTGGCGCTAAGGTTCTACTGAAGGATGAGGACTTAGGCGATGAAATGGAATATACTTTGGTAGGCTCTGCTGAAGCTGATCCTATCAATCTTAAAATTTCAAATGAATCACCTGTTGGAAAGGCCCTTATTGGAAAGAAAGCTGAAGAAGTGGTGGAAATCCAAGTACCTGATGGTATAATTAAATATAGGATTTTGCATATCAAGAAATAGGGGGAATAGTAATGGCAAATGAAGAATTGAATCTTAATGAAATACTTAAGGTTAGGAGAGAAAAACTAAAATCTCTCAAAGAATCCGGCAAAAATCCCTTTGATATAGTGAAATATGATGTAACACATCATTCCAATATTATTAAAGATAATTTCGATACTATGGAAGGTCAAACAGTATCTATTGCCGGTAGAATTATGTCCATGAGAGATATGGGCAAAGCATCTTTCTCCGATGTCCAGGACAGAAATGGAAGAATTCAGGTTTACATAAAAACCGATGATGTGGGAGAAGAAAGCTATAAGGACATAAAGACTTATGATATGGGAGATATCGTAGGAGTAAAGGGTACGGTATTCAAAACAAAAAGAGGAGAAATATCCATCCACGCAACAGAAGTTACACTCCTGACAAAGTCCCTTCAACCCCTGCCTGAAAAATGGCACGGACTTAAGGATACAGATATCAGATATAGACAGAGATATGTAGATCTCATTGTAAATCCTGAAGTAAGGGATACTTTTATAAAGAGGACGAAAATATTGCAGGCAGTGAGAAGGTTCTTTGACGAAAAAGGATTCTTGGAAGTTGATACTCCGGTGTTGGCTACCATTGCTAGCGGCGCTGCGGCAAGACCCTTTAAGACCCACAGCAATGCTTTGGACATTGATTTGTATTTGAGAATTGCTACCGAGCTGTACTTAAAAAGACTTATAGTAGGTGGCTTTGAAAGAGTATATGAGATGGGCAAAGACTTCAGAAATGAGGGTGTAAGTGTAAGACATAACCCGGAATTTACTATGATTGAGCTATACCAGGCTTATGCAGATTATAATGATATGATGGATCATTGCGAGCAATGTGTGGCATATTGTGCTCAAGAAGTATTAGGAACCACTAAAATCACTTATCAGGGAACTGAAATAGATTTGACTCCTCCTTGGAATAGAATTACCATGATTGATGCGGTGAAAAAATATTCCGGAGTTGATTTTAATGAAGTAAAGGGCGATGAAGCTGCAAGAGAAATGGCTAAAAAGCTAAATGTAGTGGATGAGCTAAAGAAGGATTTGAAGAATTGCACATGGGGAGACATCTTAAATGCGTCCTTTGAAGCATATGTAGAAGAGCATTTGATACAACCTACATTTATAATAGACTATCCGGTAGAGATATCACCTCTTACCAAGGCAAAGAAGGATGATCCTACTATCACCGAAAGGTTTGAAGCCTTCATATTTGGAAGAGAGGTTGCAAATGCATATTCGGAGCTCAATGATCCTATAGTTCAAAAGGAAAGATTCTTGCAACAGCTTCAAGACAAAGAATATGGTGATGATGAAGCTTATGCTATGGACGAAGATTTTGTAAACTCCCTTGAAGTAGGTATGCCTCCCACAGGTGGCATGGGAATAGGTATAGATAGAATTATCATGTTCTTGACAGATTCTTATTCCATAAGAGATGTAATATTGTTCCCAACGATGAAACCCTTAGCAGATTAATTTATGTTTATAATAAGCATGGAGCAGAAAAGCTCCATGCTTATTTACTATATATTTCTAAGAATTTCTTTTTCAATATTATTTATGTATTCAACAGAATGAGGAGATAGCATTTTGAGTAATTCTTCTCTGCAACGATTTGCTACTTCTTCACGAGTATCTCTTCTGCTTTGGACCAAATCAATCCAACTTATCTTTTTTTTGCCATAATACAAATCATAATCACAGAGCCTTTTGCTTTGAGATGAAATCTCAAGACCCAGCAATATCTTTTTTATAAACTTTGCTTCATAAAATGTAAAAAATTTAATGCTATATACACCTACAGTCATTAGCATAACCGCATGATCTTTGGACCAGGCTTCCCCCAGTACAAGACCAAGCTCCAGATTTTCCAGCACATGGATAAGCCTTCTGTAATGGAGGTGATAAGCATTATAAATATCGTAAATCCTAATATCCATCTCATTCCAAACTTTGTTGTCTAAGCCTTCATTCAAGTATCTCAATGCATTTATTTTTAGACCTTTATATAATTCCTTAACAGGATAGTCTATGACAATACAATTTTCATAGAAATCGTCAAGGGCAAGGTTTTTAATTAATGGTTTCTGTGTAAAGGCAACAATGCTAGAAGTCAAATCTAAGTTAAAGAAAGTTTCTTTAAGGTTTTTTACCTCTCCTTCGTAGTCTTTTAATATAGAATATATTATTTTGTCAATATTGCCAAAATGCCTAAAAATCAATATTCTAGGAGCCAGTTTAAGGCTTTTTATAAGATGGTTTTGATTATCATTGATTATTCTGCATAGTATCTGATCTATATCTTGGGACAACATATATAGTCGGCTTGCTTCTGTTATTATAGAAGGTTTATTTATATCATCGGTAAGATATATAACTGTGTAATCCTCATTTGTTTTGTCATATACGGTGTTGATATTGGCTTTGAGAGCATTCAAATCTTTGATTAAATAGTTATCCATAATAAATAAATCGAAGGTTTCAATTATCAGATATTTTGTACTTTTTCTCACTAACGAAATCATGCTCAATACCTCCTCTATTTGTGTTACAATCCTATTTTTCTTTTCATAAGCCTTTCATCATTAATACCATGGGGATATGACAAATAAAATAACCTTTTGGTTTCATTCGTTAATATGTTTATGCTTTGAATTCCATTTAGATACGCTTTGTTATTGATCATATCATTACCTAAAGATATATCATGACCAAAAAAGTTATAGTCTGCCGGACTTTCCATGGTTTTATATGGAAAATGACTTAGTGTTGCTGTGGCATTAAATATTTCTATACTCAATGATTCCTCAATTATGATGCTTCTCTTGGAATACTTTCGCATTAGATCTTGGTCATCGTGATTGCCTGTACAAATATATATATCTTTGGCGTCTGAAGCTTCAAGTATATGCATTAATGATTTTAAGTGGTACTCATATCTAGAAAGCTGCCCTTTATATATCTCAAGCTTTATGTTGTCAACCAAATCTCCTGTATGTATTATTATGCTCGGGGAAAGCTCTTTTAATAGCCGTCTGAGAACATTATAAAAAAGCACAGGAGTATCAGATATATGAAGCAATGTTTCCTCCTTGATGTTTTTTACGATAGAAGGTACATATACATAACCCATTATATTGCAATAAAGCATTTTTAATCTTTCATACATTTTTTAGACCTCGTGAAACCTAAATACTTTAGAATAATTTATTTATCTTATGTATATAATAAATTTTACATGAGTTTAATCAAAAATTAAAGTGTTACAATAAATTAAAATGACTATTTTAAATACATTTTAATGGACGACATAAGCGTACTTCGTAAATCTAGGTGGGAAAAAGGGACAAGGTAAGTTGTAAAATAAAGTGACGGAAGACAAGAAAGTAGTGACTCATGGTAAATCCAGTGTATAATGTTTAGTAACTACAAAAAACATTACAAATGAGTGTTACCATGAGCCAATATAATGATACCGCAGAATCAAGAAAATTTAAACACCTAACTTTAAGAGAAAGGTATCAAATAGAAATTTTAATCAAAGAAAGATTAAAACCTATTGAAATAGCAAAGCGTATAGGAAAAGGCATACGGACAAT
>JAQUTA010000070.1 GCA_028709965.1 Lutispora sp. | reverse complement strand
AGAAAAAATAGCATCAGGTGATTTAAATGAAAAGGTCTGATATTAAAAATAAGTAAAAAAGGCACATACAAAAATAATTAAATATTCTGAAAATATATGTATTATTTTTATTACTTGTGTGGTATACTATAACTAAGGAAGATGCAATACATCTTTCCTGCAGACTCTAATTCAACTAACATGTAAATTTATCAGATTTTGAACATTAGGTTAATTCTATTGGTCAGTAAAGTTAGTATATTCTGGTTAAAACAAGTTAGGTAGTAAAAGAAATTGGTTTAGGGTTTGTCAAGTTAGTTAGAAAGTTGTTTGGTTTAGAAAAGGAATGAGGTAAATTAGGCTTGGTTGATTCAGTTATTAGTGTTGAATTAGAGTCTGTTTTATAAGCTGGCTAGATTTTATTAAAAAATTTAGCCAGCTTTATTTTTTTGTTCATTAGGCAGCTATGCCCCTTATATCAAGGATCTCCGAATATTATGGGTTCAAGCTGGGGGAATTCATGTTGCAACGTTGATTCTTTGGAATTTTTGATGTATTATTCAGTTAAGCTATCGGATTAAACCGTAGAAAAGAAGGTGTAATGCAGATGAAATATAAGGTACTTGTGGTGGATGATGACCATAACATTGCAGAGCTGATCAGGCTTTATCTTGAAAAAGAAATGTATGAGGTCAGAATTGCATATGATGGCAAAAAAGCTTTGAATGTTTTTTATGAATGGACACCGGATTTGGTTATTTTGGACCTTATGATACCTCAAATGGATGGTTATGAAGTGTGCAAGCAAATAAGAAAGACGGGAAGCATACCTATTATAATGCTCACTGCCAGAGGTGAAGTCATAGACAAGGTGCTTGGACTTGAACTGGGAGCGGATGACTATATAGTAAAGCCCTTTGACCCCAAGGAGCTTTTGGCTCGTGTTAAAGCAGTGCTGAGAAGAACTCAGAGCAATGACTTGATAAAAGAAGAGAAACTGGTATTTCCGGGAATAAGCATAGACAAAAATGATTACACGGTAACCTTTAAAGGAAAGCGGATAGAAATGCCTCCTAAGGAGTTGGAGCTTTTGTATTTTTTGGCTTACAGCCCAAATCAGGTGTTTACCCGGGAGCAGCTTTTAGAAAAGGTGTGGGATTATGACTATATAGGGGATTCAAGGACTGTAGATGTTCATATCAAAAGGCTAAGGGAAAAACTTCATGATGATATGGGAAGATGGGAAATTAAGACTGTCTGGGGTGTGGGTTATAAATTTGAGGTGAAAAGATGAAAAGGGGCATTTTCAAAAAGCTCTTCATCACTTACGGAGTCACAATCATATTGGGCTTTGGAATTTTAGCTTTAGTGCTCATGAAACTTTTTTCTCAATATTTTATAGACACCAAAAAAGAGCTTCTCTTAGAATATGGACAAAAAATTACCCAAGATATTGCAATAGGCATATATGGAGGACATCTTGACAGGCAATCGTTAAATGAGGATTTGAGGGTACTAGATAAATTCCTCAATGCTAGGATATGGATAATAGACAAAGAAGGAACAATTTTAGGTGTATCCGGAAGCAAAGAAGAGCAATATCTGGGGCAGAAGGTAGATAATGCAAAGATAGCACAGCTTTATAGGGGCAAAAGCATCATAGAAACGGGTAATTTTGGGGGCAAGTTTAAAGATCCGGTATTGACAGTAGGTTATCCTATATTCTATGGGGATGCATTTGAAGGAGCGGTGCTCATACATGCGGCTATGCCGGGGATTCAGAAAACCTTCAAGGATGTATATAACATGACTATTCTGGCTATGGTTTTTTCTGGATTATTGGCTTATGCAATTTTATATTTTCAGATAAAGAAGATATCAGAGCCTCTAGGTGAAATCAGTCGTGCAGCCAAGGTAATATCAGGAGGAGAGTTTCAAAAGAGGTTGGAGATAAATACAAGAGATGAAATAGGCGAACTGGCTAAAAGCTTCAACGATATGGCAGAGTCTTTAGAAAAGATTGAGGAGAATCGTAGAAACCTTATAGCTAATATTTCTCACGATCTTCGATCTCCTATGACCTCCATAAGAGGTTTTGTAGGCGGAATAATAGATGGAACTATTCCACCTGATATGCAAAAGCATTATCTAGGTATAGTCATGGATGAAAGTCAAAGGCTTATAAAGATGACCAATGAGATATTGGAACTTAACAATATTCAGCAAGGAAATATAGAAGTAAATAAAACAAACTTTGAACTAAATGAAATGATCAGAAGGAAGCTCATCAATTTTGAAAAAGAGATAACTATGAAGAATTTGGATGTGCTACTCAACTTCTATGATGACATCACCATTGTAAATGCTGATAAGTCGATGATGGAGAGGGTAATAACCAATTTGCTGGATAATGCGGTGAAATTTACCCAGGAAAAGGGCAGTATAAATCTTAGGACTAAAGCAGAAAAGAGCAAGGTAATAGTTGAAATAATCAATACAGGAGTAAACATAGACGAGAATGAGCTTAAAAGCATGTGGGAGAGATTTCATAAAGGGGACTCAACCCGTGGTATATATAAATCTGGATTTGGACTAGGCCTGGCAATAGTAAAAGAGATGATAATTCTCCAAGAAGAGAAGATTTGGGCTGATAGCTGTGATGGATCGGTGAAAATTTCTTTTACAATTGAACAGGAAAAAAATTAACATTTTATTCATAATCTATTCAAATATATGTTTTAAAATATAGATATTAAGAAAACTAAGGAGGTATTGGGTATGGATTATGAAGATAGAGATAAAGAAATAATTAAAGATGCGTTTATAGAAGATATGGAAAAGATTGATGAAATGGAAGAAACTGAGGAAGTACTGGAAAAAGTTAAAGAAATCGGAGAAGAAGAAAACAGAACAGCACAAAAACCAACTTTTTACAGAGAAGTCATTGAAAAGAAGCCCAAGAAATGGGGCAAAATGGCCATAGCTATCGCTTTAGCAATAGGTTTGGCATTTGGATCAGCATTTGGATTTATCGCAGATAATATCATGGATGATATGAATGGAAAAAATGTGGTATATGCCACAGAAGGAACCAAGTTTAATTATACTATCGACAAGACGGTTTCTCCGGTAGTACCTATAGCCAAAAAAGTGTCTCCCTCCATAGTAGCTATCAAGATAAAGAAGAATGTCCGCGATTTTTTCGGCGACAGCTATCAAAGTGAAGGCACCGGCTCAGGTATAATAATAGACAACAATGGACACATAGTCACCAATAATCATGTAGTAGAAGGCTCCAATGATATAGTTGTTGTTTTGAAAGACGGCAAAGAATTAGCTGCAAAAATAGTTGGGAGGGATGGCCAGACAGATTTGGCAGTGATAAAGGTTGAAGAAAAGAATCTGCCTTATGTAGAACTGGGAGACTCATCAACCCTGGAGGTAGGAGAACTTGCAGTAGCTATAGGCAGCCCTATGGGCACCGAATACGCAGGATCTGTTACTGCCGGCGTAATAAGCGGATTGGACAGAAAGATATTCATAGGGGATAAGAACATGACCCTTATACAGACAGATGCAGCGATAAACCCAGGCAACAGCGGAGGTGCTCTAGTAAACTCTGAAGGCAAAGTAGTAGGCATAAATACTTTGAAGTTAATAGAGAGCAAAGTAGAAGGCATGGGCTTTGCAATACCTATAAATGAAGCCAAGCCAATAATACAGCAGCTTATAGAAAACAAGAAAGTATCCAGGCCTTATATGGGAATTACAGGTTCAACAATAGATGCTCAAACAGCTAAGCAATACAGCGTACCACAGGGAGTTTTGGTTAGAGATGTTGTAAAAGGAAGTGGTGCTGATAAGGCAAAGCTTCAAAGAGGCGATATAATAACCAAAATAGATGATAAAAAAGTAGACACTATAGAGCAATTGGTAGAAATAATAAGAAACCACAAGGTGGGAGATACCTTGAAAGTTGAAGTCTATGGTGAGCTAAACAGATATACAACTATTGAAGTGAAACTAACAGAAAGTTCAAATTGATGTTGAACGAGACTTCATCCAGAGGGAGATTCAACCCCCTCTGAATGTTAGCCGAGTCCAGTAATAAAAGCAGGTAAATTTACCTGCTTCTGCATTTTTTTGTTTTTGACAAAGAAAAATTGTGATATAATCATGATAATATTTTGGGAAGATTCCTATAGGAAGGTGATTAATATATGGTTTTTAAAAAGTGCAGCGAGGTAGATTTTAATCTGGTATATAAATGCTTTAATGAAGGCTTCTCAGACTACATGGTGAAATTGTATTTACCTATAGAAGCATTCAGACAAAGATTCTTCGGTCCGGAAGGCAATGAGCTTGAGAATTCCTTTATCGCTATAGAAAATCAAGGACCGGTTGGTTTGATTTTGGGTGGAATAAAAGTCTATCAAGGAATAAAAACTATGAGATGTGGCGCTCTGTGTATAATTCCGGATTATAGAGGAAAAGGAATAGCTGATGAGCTTTTTTATCTTCATAAACAAAGAGCCATAAGCGAGGGTTGCCATCAGCTTATGCTGGAAACCATAGTGGGGAACGAAAGGGCTGTAAATTTTTATAAAAGGCATGGCTATGAAACATTATATGATTTACAGTATTTTAAATTATCAGATTTGAGCAATTTCAAAAAGAAAGAACTACATATAATCAATCCTATAGGTTTCAATGAATTGAAAAAGATTAAGGAATTCATAGGCGACGTGCACATAAATTGGCAAAACGATTTTCCCTACATAGAAAAGTCAGAAGGCCAGCATAATTATGGTGCATTTATAGATGATAAGCTAATTGGCGCACTGAGCATAAATGAGTTTGGAAGAATAAACTTGATTTGGGTCCATAAGAAATATAGAGGCCAAGGAGTGGCAACTAGTCTTTTGTCTAGTGCAATTGAAAAACTAAACCTGACAAAGCTTGGCTCTAGCTTCCCCAACAATTTTGCTCTCTATGGCTTTTACAAAAAAATAGGTTTTGAAAAGGAAAAAATAGCCCAGTATGAGATGTATTTGCCCCTTTGATAAATTTTCATGTTGCCAACTATATTTTTTTCTAGTATAATAACATAGTGCGAGCAGCAAAACGGAAAGGTGGCTGAGCTGGTCTAAGGCGCACGACTGGAAATCGTGTGTGTGTTAATAGCGCACCGTGGGTTCGAATCCCACCCTTTCCGCCATAATTTATCTAAAAACGAATCACTTTTAAGGGTGATTTTTTTGTATGATTGAATAATAGGGGGATTCGAACGGGTGGAAAAAGTAAACGCGACATAAGGGAGCGTTTACCCACCCCGGCCTGAGAGAGAGCGTAAGCTCTCGGAGGGAATCCCACCCTTTCCGCCATAATTTATCTAAAAACGAATCACTTTTAAGGGTGATTTTTTGTATTATTGAATAATAGGGGGATTCGAACGGGAAAGCTGACCTAAGGCAGGTTGTCACACATTGCTAATGCAATTTCCCTATGTTAAAATTAAAAAAAGCCATAGTATTTTAATCATATTTTAATGTTCTTTAAATAGGTTTTGAACCTTTGGTTGCTATAATGAAGCCATATTAAATAACAGGAGGTTGATTTTATGGTAACTTTGGATCAAGTGGAAAAATTGCGTCAAAAAGCCGATGTTTCTTATGATGAGGCAAAGGCGGCTCTTGAAGAGACAAACGGAGATATTTTGGAAGCGGTAATAAACTTAGAAAGGCAAAATCGCATCAAAACCCCTGAAGGTGGAGGCTATTTCAATTCAAAAAATGCAGAACATAGCAACAAGCATAACAAAGCTCATATGAAAGCCATGCATGAAAATAGGACAAGAAACGGATCCACATTTGGTGAGCTGATAGGCAAATTCTTGAGATGGTGTGGGAGCATAATAGGCAAAGGCAATAGGAATCATTTTGAAATTACTAAAGATGGTAATAGCATAATATCAATGCCGGTCACCGTATTGGCTGTGCTCTTGCTTTTTGCATTCTGGATTATTGTTCCTTTAGTAATTGTAGGACTTTTCTTTGGTTATAAATATACATTCAATGGTCCTGATTTGGGCAAAGAAAATGTAAATCGTGCCATGAGTTCTGCCGCAGACGCTGCTGAGAAATTTAAAAAAGAGTTTAAGGGTGAAGGATCAAATGGGGAGAATTCTAATAGTTGAGGATGAAGAGAAGATTGCTCGTTTTATAGAGCTGGAGCTAAAATTTGAAGGCTATGAAGTTGACAAGGCATTTAATGGGAGGGATGGGTTAGAGTTAGCTAAGACCCAACCCTTCGACCTCATTATTTTGGATATTATGCTTCCTGAGCTAAACGGCATAGAAGTCTTAAGGCGAATTCGTCAATTTTCTAACGTTCCGATAATACTGCTTACCGCTAGAGATGCAGTTGTAGATAAAGTCGCAGGTCTTGATGGAGGAGCCGATGATTACATAACCAAACCTTTTGCAATAGAAGAATTATTAGCTCGAATAAGAACAGTATTTAGGAAAAAAGGAATGGATGACTCGCCGGAAACCTCAGGAAAACTCGTTCTGGGAGACTTATATTTAGATACCATGAAAAGAGAAGTTCGAGTAAAGGATAATCAAATCTACTTAACAAAAAAAGAATTTGACTTATTGCAATATCTATTAGAAAACAAAAATATTGTAATTCCTAGGGAAACAATACTCGACAAGATATGGGGCTACGATTTTTGTGGTGAAACCAATGCAGTTGATGTTTATATCAGATACCTCAGGGGCAAAATCGAAGAGCCTTTTGATGTAAAAATTATTCATACTGTTCGGGGAGTGGGGTATGTAATAAAAGATGAGTGAAAAGAATGAAGCATCATCCAAGTTTCCCACAAAATTACGATCATCTCTTGTATTAAAACTCAATTTAAAAATGATGGGTAGGTTGATTTCCGGTTTTATGGCAATCAATATAGTCATTATTCTATTGAGTTTTTTCGTTATGCTATGGAAATCGGAAGAAGGAACCCAAAATATTATTAAAGCTTTGAAAGAATCCTATAATAGCACGGAAGTCTTAAGCTTTTTAGAAGATAAATATGAGATATCGGTGGGGGCAAAAAGCGGAAAAGGGATAGTGCTTTCTCAAGGTATTCAAAAAAGATTACCCATAGAAATAGACAATGCCAAGCGAAGCATTAAAATCCCGAAAGCCCAAAAAGGCGTGAGCTTCGCGGAGAAAATATACACAATGAGGTACATTGTAGAGTTTGCCATCCATGACTCCGATTATCAAATAGCATATATATTGGGATTGGATATAAAACTGTTTTTGCGTTTGTTTTTTTATATTTTGATTGCCGAATTATTGATACTAATAGGCGGAATGAGAGAAGGCTATAGATCAATAAGAAACACACTCCAGCCCATAGCCGAGTTGGCCCAAACGGCTAAAAATCTAAATGAGAAAGTGTCTTCCGGGACAGATGGAGCCAAAATAAAGGATTTGGCAGGAGTTATAAGTAATATCGATGCCAATAGGCTAGACAGGCATATATCTATCGATAGCTCCCAAGATGAGCTAAAAGATTTGGCCTTCGCAATAAATGGTATGCTTAATCGTATTAATGCTTCCTATCAATCTCAGGTAAGGTTTGTCTCCGATGCATCCCATGAACTAAGAACACCAATTTCTGTCATACAGGGCTATGTAAATCTTTTAGACCGCTGGGGTAAAAATGATGAGAAGACAATGCAAGAATCAATAGATGCAATAAAATCTGAGGCAGAAAACATGAAAGGCTTAGTGGAGAAGCTTCTTTTTCTGGCTCGTGGCGACAATGAAACTATTAAGCTCCAAAAAGAAATTTTCGATAGCTGTGAAATAATGGATGAGATAATACGTGAAACACAGCTTATAGACAAAAGTCATTATTTTGAAATTGATTTAGATAGACCGGCTTTTATAAATGCAGATAAGCAACTTTTGAAACAAGCCATAAGGATACTAGTGGACAATAGCATAAAATTCACTCCTAAAGGAGATAGAATTATCCTTAGAATTACCAACAAGGAAGGGTCAGTACGCGTGGTAGTTCAGGATAATGGTATTGGAATAGAACCTGAAGATATATCATATATATTTGACCGGTTTTATCGCTCAGATGAATCCCGAGCAAGAAAGACAGGTGGATCCGGCTTGGGCCTATCAATTGCTAAATGGATAATTGAAAGACATAATGCTCATTTTGAAATATTGAGTAGAGTGGATATTGGCACCCGCATAACCATAATTTTCCCCGAGGCAACAAAAAAACAGGAAGAATAAGCTTAGAGAGGTTATTTAGTCATCAATTTCACTACTTGGATTATAACGTTTTTTCTTTGTACAAAAATTATATAGCAAAAAGTGTCCATGCTACATATATAGTATTAGGGGAATAAAAAAATAATCAAAAGGAGGTGAAGCTTTGGAAAAAGTATTTGATTCTCAAGGTAGACTTTATGGTTATGCTGACGAAAATGTAATTTATGACGGAAATTATAGCATTGCTGGATATACAGATGGCTCTGTGCTCTACGACCAATACAGGACTCCATTGGCATACGCAGACAGCGGCTATGTTTATACAATGGACAATGCACCTATCGGGCGCTATAGCGGTTACAGCTTATACGATATGAGCGGTAACTATTTAGGATATGGAAACCAAGGGTTTAGAGGATTGCTTGGTGCTATCCTTCTGCTATTACTTCTTAGACCTTTTAGTAGATTTATATTCTAATCTCAATATTTTTGCATAATGTATGGTATAATATAATTGATAGGCATATAGCAGTACAATCTATAGTGAATATACAGGAGTTGGGCGGATTTTAGTAGTTGTACGCCTAACTCTGTTTTTTATAGTATAAATAATAAACACGGAGGATATAAAAATGGATTTAGAAAAGATATTTCGGATACAACAAAAACAGAAAAAAGGTATTTTGCCAAGGATATTGAAAGCGATTAGGAATAAAGAGCAGCTTATATCAGATATACAAGATAATGCAAAGAAGAATAATTTCACTTCGTTATATATAATTTCTCGAAACAAAGGTGTTTTTAGCCAGGAATTTGTTATTAGCAATGATTTTAGGCTAAACGCAATAAGTGAAATAGTAAACATAATGAACGCCGGAGAAGGCGATACGGAATTTCAAAATGAGATTATTAATTATCTTATGCAAGTAAGGGATGGTAATTTCCTAATATATGTTTTGGATAATCTGCTATATAGAGAAGAGAATTTTTGTACTAAGAATGTTCAAGTTTTCGTATCAACTCTATCCACCGGATTTAAAGCTGCAAAACTGGATGATGAGCAAAAGCAAAGGTTGCAGTCTATAATATATAAACATTTTTCAAATGTAAAAACAGAGATACAAGAAGCACTTTTAAGAATGCTAGAAATTATAAAAATAGTCGACTTATATAAAACCGCAGGACTTTTTAATAATTCTGAGGAACCTATCAGAAAGAAATTATTGGATGTTATAAAGGGCAACATATCTTATGAAGATGAATCTGCAACCATAGACACCCTAAGCCTAATGACGGATGAGATGGTTGCAGATAAGAACAATATTGCAATATTTATTATTGCTTTAGATAAGTATGAATCTGATAAAGCACTCTATGCTATGAGCGAACTCAGAAAGAGTAGTGTTGCCTATGAATATGCCGTTAATAGAATAAGAGAGCTAATGGATGAAAAAGTAATCGATGAAAGCAAGTTTTCTAAGCTTCTAAAATTTGCATAATATTAGTGAAATCAAGGCTTTCATTGGTCAAGAATTTTATATTTGTGGAATACGATATCTTGACAATATTTAGCATTTAACTTAGCATATAGATATTATATTTTTCGACATATTATCTATATGCTAAATAGGACAAATAGATTCCGAATAGTGATATAATATAAAAAGATATCATGAGGAGGAATTTTTAATGAATGAAACTATACAACAATTAAAAGAAAGAAAGTCTGTCAGGGTATTTGAAGAAAAAGAAATAAACTTAAATATTAAGAATGAAATTATAAAATCAGCTTTTGAAGCGCCTACAGCCGGAAATATGATGTTTTATAGCATTCTTGATATAACAGATCAAGAAATAAAATCAAGACTTGCAATCACTTGTGATAACCAGCCATTTATAGCAAAAGCCCCTTTAGTCCTTATATTTTTAGCAGACTATCAAAGATGGTATGAGGCATTTGTATTGAATGATTGTAATCCAAGAAAACCGGGAGAAGGAGATATTTTGCTTGCATGTGCGGATGCAATAATAGCTGCACAAAATACGGTAGTAGCGGCAGAATCATTAGGCGTTGGCTCTTGCTACATAGGAGATATATTGGAAAACCATGAGGAAGTTAGGGAACTACTAGACCTGCCGGACTTTGTTATACCTGCAGCAATGCTTGTTTATGGTTATCCTACTGAGCAACAAAAAAACAGAAAGAAACCCAAACGCTTTGAGAAAGAGTATATAGTATTTGAAAACAAATATCGAAGGTTAACTAAAGAAGAACACACTAAAATGTATAACACAAAAAATGAAAAGACAAGAACGAATCAGGATGCTGTAGAAGGGATTAAAGAATTATGCAACCGCAAATATATGTCGGACTTTTCACTGGAAATGAACCGTTCGGCAAGTGAATATTTGAAAAAATTTAGAGTGTGAAACTATACTGGCTGAGTAGATTCACACTCTAGCCTCAATATTTTTGCATAATGTATGGTACAATATGATTGAGAGGCGCATAACAGTACAATCCATAGTGAATATGCAGGAGTTAGGCGGATTTTAGTAGTTGTACGCCTAACTCTGTTTTTTATAGTATAAACAATAAACACGGAGGATATAAAAATAGTTGATTTATATAAAACCGCAGGACTTTTTAATAATTCCGAGGAACCTATTAGAAAGTAATCGATGAAAACAAGTTTTCCAAGCTTCTGAAATTTGCATAAATGTTTCGTGTTTTCCTATGCCTAGAGGCTGACTATCAAGCGTGTTTGTGATACTTACACATCCATAGGGCAATATATTATCGAGGAGGATAGAGTATGGATTCTTTTAACGATAACAGGACTTTTATGAAAAGCGGATTTGATCTTCCTGAACGAGAGTTTGTCTCTGATCAAGAACGCGGCATGCCGCCGCCACCTCTTGGGAAAACAATTGACAGCAATTTAAAAATTATTGAGCTTCCAGCTATAGATAAAAATATAATTCAGAATAGTGACTTGTACTCTTGCCTTGATAACCGCAGAAGTAGGCGGAATTATACAGATGGACCAATTACATTAGAAGAGCTATCCTTTTTGTTATGGTCGACTCAAGGTGTGCAAAGAATTATACCAGCATATAAAAACACAGGACATATAACTCTGCGTCCGGTACCTTCTGCAGGAGGCAGGCATTCCTTTGAGACATATCTTGCAGTTAATAATGTAACAGGTCTAGAAAAAGGCATCTATATTTATTTACCCTTAGAGCATAAGCTTGCATTTTGGAATTCTGTTGAAAACCTGCAGGATAAGCTTGCCTACGCATACGGAGGTGAAAATTATCAAGACGAAGCCAAATGGTTTGGGCGAGCACCTGTTATATTTTTATGGTCCTGTATTCCATATCGCGGAGAATGGCGATACCATTGTGAAGCCCATCGATTAATGTTGATAGACATGGGACATGTATGCCAAAATCTATATTTGGCATGTGAGAGCATTGGATGCGGCACTTGTGCAATTGGAGCATATGTCCAAAAAGCTTTTGATGAGTTGCTTCGCTTAGATGGTACAGATGAATATGTTGTTTATATTTCGGCAGTAGGTAAAGTATAATGAGAGGGTACACCCTAACTTACTTTTTTATTTTACAAATGCTGATTCAAAATAATGCTTTCTTGCACACCAATATCATAAATAAAAACTAGCTTCTTTCTATTAAATGCAGGATTTGCGCGATGAATAATTCGGTGATGGTTAGGACAGACAACAATTTGATTTTCAGCATTATTATTTAGTGACTTAACGAACGGGTCTATATGGTGAGACTCAGTAATATTGGCATCATATTTTGAACCAAAATTCTCTCCACATATTTGGCATTTGTAATCATAAAGAAGCTTTAGGTTTTCCCCTATAGCACGATTCAATTTTCTAATTTTTACTATTTGGTTTATAGCTGCAATGGCAGCATTAGGATCAACCAAATTATAGTTTATGCTTGCTTCATATCTTTGTTCATCTTCGCGAGCCATAATGGTTTTTACTACTTTAGTATCCTCTAAAGTAATGCATTCAAGTAAATATGTATCAGGATAAGCGGTTGTGTATATAGCTAAATACTCTTTAAATTCTTCCGGAATTTTAATAAATTTACGTTGATTTTCTAATAGATCATATCTTTGATTCAATATATATCTATAGCTTTCAGAAAAAATATCTCTAAGTTTTACTGCAATCTCACTACTTGGATTATAACGTATCTGCAAAATATCTTTTCTGTTAGTATATTTTCTTTCATCAAACTTTTGATTTACAATTTTAGCTTTATAGGTTTTTCCTTCCAGGACGGGAAATATATCCTTAGACTGTCCCCTTGGCAAGAACTGATTTATTGTATTCTGAAAAATCACCTGTATAGTAACCGGAATACT
>JAQUTA010000164.1 GCA_028709965.1 Lutispora sp. | reverse complement strand
ATTATTAAATTGAGTTTTCTAAAAAGGTCATTTAATGCATCACCTTCACAAATTCTCGTTATAGGCTTTGGAACAATAATATTATTGGGTACTATACTATTGAATATGCCTATAGCTTCCATAAAGGGCCATAGCATAGGTTTTGTCAATGCCCTTTTTACCGCTACATCTGCTGTATGTGTGACAGGCTTGGTAGTAGTCGATACTGCTACTCATTGGACATATTTTGGACAAATGGTTATCATTTCCCTTATTCAAATAGGGGGATTAGGATTCATGACTATGTCAACATTATTGGCATTAATTGTTGGGCGTAGAATAACTCTTAAAGAAAGAATTGTCATGCAGGAAGCCTTAAACTTAGATGAGCTTGAAGGCTTGGTAAGATTAACTAAAAGCATCATTATTACTACTTTTATTATTGAAGCAATAGGTGCTATGGCATTTTCCACTGTTTTTGTTCCTGAATATGGAGTAAAAAAGGGCTTAGTTATGGGATTATTTCATTCCATATCTGCTTTTTGTAATGCAGGTTTTGATTTGATAGGTGATTTTAAGAGCTTTAGTCCCTATGTAAACAATATAACAATTAATGTAACTACCATGTTGCTTATTATAATAGGAGGATTGGGCTTCACTGTTTGGATGGATGTATATCATAACAGAAGCTTTAATAGATTGGCACTTCATAGCAAGGTGGTTTTGAGTATAACTGGATTCCTGATTTCTGCGGGAGCCTTGTTTTTGTTTATGATTGAACGTAATAATCCCGCTACTATGGGGGATTTGCCTATATCAGGCAAAATACTTTCGTCCATGTTTCATTCTGTTTCTCCTAGAACAGCAGGCTTCAATACAATTGATAACGCTGCTTTCACCTCCTCGTCGAAATTCTTAACTATAATACTGATGTTTATTGGAGGTTCTCCCGGTTCCACTGCAGGAGGTATAAAAACTGCTACCGCCGGTATTCTATTTTTTACGGTTATCTCTGTTATTACTGGTCGAGAGGATGCAGAAGCTTTTGAAAAAAGAATATCAAAAACTCTTGTATACAGAGCTTTTGCTTTAGCTATAATAAGCTTGTTTCTTGTTATCAGTGTGACTATGGTATTATCTATAAGTGAAAATGCAGATTTTTTGACACTTTTGTTTGAATCTACTTCAGCTTTTGCTACAGTAGGGTTAAGCTTAAACTATAGTCCAAATCTTTCTTTCATCGGCAAACTAATTATAGCTGTCACAATGTTTGCCGGGAGAGTAGGACCTTTGACCCTTGTAGTTGCATTAGCTCAAAGAGCCCAAAAGAATAAAAGCAATTTAAAATATCCTGAAGATAAAATTTTAGTGGGTTGAGGAGGATTATTTTGAAACAATTTATGGTCATAGGAGTTGGGCGTTTTGGCAGTGCTCTGGCAAAACGTTTGTTTGATATGGGGCATGAAGTATTGGCTGTTGATATTGATGAAGAATTAATTCAAGAGATATCGGATAAGGTTACTCATGCTATTGCTGCTGATGCAACTGATGAAAATGTATTGAGATGCTTGGGGGTAAGAAACTTTGATGTAGGTGTGGTAGCTATTGGTGATGATATACAATCAAGCATAATAACTACATTAATGCTTAAAGAAATGGGACTCAGTTATGTTGTGGCAAAAGCTCAAAATGAAGTTCATGCCAAAGTATTAAAAAAACTCGGCGCAGATAGAGTCGTTTTTCCCGAGAGAGACATGGGTATTAGAGTAGCACATAATCTTATATCCACTAACATTCTTGATATAATTGAGCTGTCACCTGATTATAGCCTTCTTGAGTTTGAAGTATTTTCTTCTTGGACAGGTGAAAGTCTTAAAAACTTAAATCTAAGAGCAAAGTATGGAATTAATGTTTTGGCAATAAAAAATAATATAGGTAAAGGAAGTATTAATGTTTCACCCAAGGCACAGGACTTAATTAAAGAAGGTGATATACTTGTAGTTGTCGGAAGTAATGAAGATTTATTGAAATTAGAAAAGAAAGTTGAATAAAGGTGATATTATTATGCGAATTATTACCAGCAATCAAAACAAAATAGTAAAATATGCAAAATCCTTGCAATTAAAAAAACACAGGGAATCAACGGGAGAGTATTTGCTAGAAGGTATCAAGCTTTTGAAAGAGGCTGTAAAATATGATGGTGTTTTAAGCTCATTACTTTATTATTATAAGGCATTTAATAACCCAGAAATACAAGAGATTATAAACCTATGTGTAGAAAAAAAAATTCCCATTTACGAGCTTGAAGAAAAACCATTTACAGATATAAGTGAAACTAAAACTTCACAAGGTATAATTGGGATTGGGAAAAAGAGAAGTTATGATATGGATTCGCTTCTTAGAGAAAAAAGCTTTAATATTATATTATTGGAAGAGGTACAGGATCCAGGAAATTTAGGAACTATTATAAGGACTGCAGATGCTTGTGGTTTTGATCTTGTTGTATTATCAAAGGGCTGCGCTGATATATATTCGGGTAAAACCATAAGATCAACGATGGGTTCTATATTCCATATTCCTATTATGAGCGACATAGATTTGGAACCAATGCTGAGTATGTTTGAGGAAATGGGCGTATTAACATTAGCAACAGTTCCTCATGGTGGAACACCATGCCATGATATTGAGTATGCGGATAAGAATGCGATATTAATTGGGAATGAATCAAAAGGCTTACCTGATAATTTAATAGATATGATAAAAGCTAAAGCAAGCATACCCATGATTGGGAGAGCAGAATCACTAAATGCAGGTGTCGCTGC
>JAQUTA010000004.1 GCA_028709965.1 Lutispora sp. | reverse complement strand
TTTTACAAACGAGACGATTTTAAGAGCTTGGCAACGTTCAGGTGGCAAGTGCGAATGTGAGAGAATATCGCATAACCATAATTTTAGGAGATGCAATAAAACTCTTATCTGGGGAAACAGAGGTAAGGACTGGATGATTGGTAGTTGGGAAGCTCACCATAAAACAGCAGTTTCTGTTGGTGGAAGTAATACCTTATCTAACTGTGAAATTTTATGTATTGATTGTCATAAAACAACTAGGAGTTACGGAGGATAATAATTATCATGGTGGGAGACTAATTTCTCCCACCGCAATATGAACTAAAAGAGGTGTATTATGTTAGATAAATCGATACCATATAATGAAATTCCTCTTATATCTTCTATTCAAATTGAAGAAACAAGGAGTTTACAAAAGCTGGCTGAAGATACTCGTGTGGCAATTGAATTATTAAATTATGCGGTAGATACATTGCCATAACCTAGTATTTTGATAGATACTTTATCATTACAAGAAGCCAAAGTAAGTAGCAATGTGGAAAATATAGTTACTACAAATGATGAATTATATATGGGGGCAGCTTTTAATAGTTATACAGCTGAAGCAAAGGAAGTTGCAAATTATAAAGATGCCTTGTTTATTGGTTTTGAAAGGTTGAAAGAAAAAGGAATTATTTCTCTTAGTGATATTGAAGAAATTAACAGACCAGTAAATAATAAAATGCATCTCATACGAACCAATTTACCAAACTTTCAAAGCGATTTAACAAGAATAGCAAATAAAAAAGCAAATGGCGAAATTGAAATTCTATATACCCCACCTCATGGGAAAGAACTTTTACAAAAATTACTGATTGACATGCTTGATTATGTGTATGATGATGACACATATTTAATTCATCCACTAATAAAAATTGCACTTGCACACTATCAATTTGAAAGTATACATCCTTTTAGGAATGGCAATGGGAGAACAGGTCGAATACTTAATATTATTTTTCTTTGTCAGAAAGAATATTTGTCTTATCCTATTTTATATACAAGCTCATATATTATTAAAAACAAAAATCAGTATTATAATTTGCTCCAGAAATCCAAGGAAACGCTGAATTATACAGAGATTATTGAATATATGCTAAACTCATTTAAACATACTGCACACAAAACCTTGCATATTGTAGAGAATATAAAAGGAATGTTAGCTGAATACACAAATGAAGACTTTATTAATGAGTTAAAGGGACAAAAAACACTACTGATAGAAATGATAGAAATGATATTTGAAAAAGTATATGTAAGAAATGCAGATCTTGTAAAAATGGGTATACACAGACAAACTGCAGCCACTTATTTAGACCAATTAGTTGATAAAGGTTTGCTGACAAAGGAAAAAGTTGGCAGAGATAATATATATAAGAATATTAAGCTATTAGAGCTTTTCGAAGGAGAAGATAAAAATGACCAATAATGTACTTACAGCAGATGTAACAACTAAAGTTAATTTAGTTAAGAATATAGCGAATAAAACAAGAGGACCTTATACTCCTGAAAAATATGGTAGCGTAATTATACCTATGGCAATCATTCGACGTTTTGATTGTATCCTTGCTGAAAAAAATGAACAAATTTCAAAATTACTAGAACTATTTAGTAAAAACAAACAATTAACAGATACTCAAATAGAGCAAGCCGTCTTAAAACAATTTGGAGTTCCTTTCTATAATAAAAAATGTGTGACTCTTGAACAACTAGTAGGAGATAGTGATAATATCAACTCAAACTTTTTAGAATTTATTAAATCATATTCTCCGAGTGTGCAAGAGATTTTAAAAGATCTACAATTCAGAGAAGAAGTAGAATTTATGATTAAGAAAGGAATTCTTTTTGAAGTTGTTAAGGCTTTCTCTGAGGTTGACTTTCACCCCAATACAACAAGTCCAATGGCTATGGGGTATATATTCGAAGAAATTATAAGAACATATAAAGCTAATGCTGAGGCTGGTGATCACTATACTCCTCGAGAAGTTATTGAACTTTGTGTCCAACTTATGATGAGTGAAAATATTGATAATTTTAAAAAAGAAGGTAAAATCCTTAGAGTTTATGATGGTTGCTGCGGTACAGGTGGTATGCTCACTACATTAAAACGAAAGCTTGAAGATATTTTAGGAGATAATTATAGTGATGATAAAGTTAAACTCTATGGTCAAGATGTAAATCCTGAAGCATATGCTATTTGTTGTGCAGAAATGTTAATGCTAGGCGAAGATGTGAAAAATATTCGTGAAGGAAATACACTTGTTGAAGACCAATTCCCAGGAGAAAAGTTTGACTTGCTTATAACAAATCCTCCTTTTGGCGTAGAATGGAAAACAGAAAGGGCAAAAGTATTAGCAGAGCTTAAATCCCCAAATAATAGATTTGTGGCAGGAACGCCAAGAGTAAGTGACGGACAGCTATTGTTTCTACAAAACTTACTTGCAAAGGCAGAAGATGAAGCAAGGGTTGCTATTATATTAAATGGTTCACCTTTATTCAGTGGAGATGCTGGCAGTGGAGAAAGTGAAATCCGTCGTTATGTCCTTGAAAACCATTTACTTGAAGCTATAATCGCCTTACCAGACCAAATGTTTTACAATACAGGTATTTTCACTTATATTTGGATACTTTCAAAGAATCCAAATCCAAGCAGAAAAAATAAAATTCAGCTTATAAACGCAGTAGATTTCTTTGTTCCACAAAAACCAAAATCACTTGGGAACAAGCGTAAATTTATTGATGATGAAAGCAGAGAAAAAATTATTGAACTATACAAGGCATTTGATAAAGCAGATCCTGAATATAGCAAGATTTTTGATGCAGACGATTTTGGTTATACAAAGGTAACTATTGAAAGACCACTGTATGATGAAAAGGGAGATAAGGTTATAAAAAGAGGAAAGCTACAAGTAGATACCTCAAAGCGAGATACGGAGCAAATACCACTAAAAAAGGATATTGAAGAATATATAAAAGAGGAAGTTCTACCTTTTGGCTCAGATGCATTTGCAGATAGAAGCAAGGATAAAATTGGTTATGAAATACCCTTTACAAGATACTTTTATAAATATACACCACCTAAAAAGAGTGAGGAATTAATGAAGGAAATACTTGAAAATGAAGAGAGTATTGATGGGGTATTAAAGGCGGTGTTTGAATAATGGATAAAAACAAAATTAGTAATTTGAAATCTACATTTGATAGTATCTGTAATAATATTTCGGAAGAAAAGGTAAACATTGAATTTTGATATGCTAGGGATTTACAAATATTATTGGGATATGAGCGATGGGAAAATTTTGAAGTAGCAATTAAACGTGCTATGGAATCCTGTGAGACCATACAAATAGAGGTCTCCGATCATTTTCGTGAGGTCACGAAAATGATAGAATTAGGTAAAGGTGCTAAAAGAAATATTAAAAATTATATGCTTACACGATATGCCTGCTATTTAATTGCCCAAAATGGGGATCCAAGAAAGGATGAAATTGCATTTGCACAAAGTTATTTTGCCATACAAACTAGGAAACAAGAGCTCATAGAAGAACGTATTGCCTATATTGAGCGTACTGAAGTGAGAGGAAGATTAAAAGAATCTGAAAAGAGACTATCTCAAAATATATACGAACGTGGTGTAGATGATGCAGGATTTGGAAGGATTCGTTCCAAAGGAGATACAGCACTGTTTGGTGGTTTCTCAACCCAGAATATGAAAAATAAATATGGGATTTAAAGTGGTCCTTTAGCTGACCATTTACCCACATTGACAATTGCAGCAAAAAATCTTGCAACTGAAATGACAAATTATAATGTGGAAGAAAAAGATTTGTACGGTGAAATCTGTATCACAGATGAACATATTCAGAATAATAGAAGTGTCCGTGATATGCTTGGACAAAGAGGAATAAAACCTGAAGAATTGCCACAATCAGAGGATATTAAAAAACTAGAACGCAGAGTTAAATCAGAAGAAAAGAGACTAGCTAAAAAGTCCGCTACACTTCCTAGACTGAAGGATGGTGGAGATAATGCGTAAGATGAAAGGTAGTGGTATAGAATGGATTGGAGAGATACCTGAGGGGTGGGAGATTAAGAAGTTAAAATATCTAACAACACTAAACTTAGAAAAGGTAAGTGGTGAAAATGACTTAATGTATATTGGTCTCGAACATATAGAGTCTAATACAGGTAAAATAGTAAATAATTATGAACCAATATATGATTTTTGTGGAGATACCATAAGGTTTAACAAAAATAATATATTATATGGTAAACTACGCCCTTATTTAGCTAAGGTCATTTTAACTGATTCTGATGGAAAATGTTCCTCGGAATTCTTTGCATTGAAGCCAACCATAGTTAATAGCAAATATCTATTTTATTTAATGTTGTCGAAAGGCTTTATGGGTATTGTAAATAGCTCAACGTATGGAGTAAAAATGCCAAGAGCAGAATGGAGCTTTGTTGGTAATTTAAAATTACCTATTCCGAGGGAAATTGAACAACAACAAATTGCCGACTACCTAGACAAAAAATGTGCAGAAATAGACTCTGTTATATCAGCCAACGAAAAAACAATTGAGAAATTAAAAGAATATCGACAAAGTGTAATTTATGAGGCTGTTACAGGGAAAATAGAAATATAATTACTTATCTCAATAGATGTCAGACTAGTGAGACAAGGGGAGTGAATGAAATGGTAGAAAGCTTAAGTTCTGATGATTCGCTTGTTGTAAATGTGCGCGATAGTACTCCAAGTGCATATGAGGCAGCCATCGCAGATAAGGTATCGTTGAAAATCACAGACGGATTATTGGATGGAACAATAAGTGGTGATGAAGAAAAAACAGCTTTTTATACAGAGCTTAGTAGTAATAAAGCTGTAGTAACACAAATTACCAATACAGTCATTAGGAAAATTAAAGATTTACTATTAGCTGGTTAAAGATATGAAAAGAATGAATATATAAAAAGTATCATTTCAGATGATGAAGTAGAAGAAAATTGAACTAGTAAGAATTAGTTACTAGTTCAATACGAAGGATAACGCAAAGCATTATAAGAGTATGCAAAATACAATACCAGGAGATTAAAGACCCCACCAGAAGGTGAAATAATAGATGTATTTAAAACTGTAGTAGAGGAAGTTATTATAGGTGGGTATAAAGAAGATGGAACATTAGATCCGTATATGCTGACTTTCATATTTAAAACAGGATTAACCAGTAAAACAGATGGGCATAAACAGGCAGGGAAATCAAGGAAAATACAGCATCCCCAAAATGCACCTATCAAGAGGACAACCCACATAGAGTCCGTGGTATTGATGCGTGCGTCCAGCGAAGCTGGCAAATGCTAACAGGTGAAAGTCCACGCAAAGTTTGACGGTGAACCTTATGACGGGAGCATTGTTAATATGGGTGTTAAGAACGCTGACGGTTCGGTGTGCTACATCATAGGTTTGCGTAAGGAGATCCGGGCAAAAATCGGCAAGCAATCGGGTGACAGCATACATGTTACGATAAAGGAGCGTGAAAAGTAATGAGGAAATGTCCAAAACTGTGCACAGATTGTTTGATGGGTTCTTTAAGTAGTATGAATAACGCATTAGCATACATTGAAGAGCATTGAAAGGAGGATGTGAAATGAATTATCGTATTGTTGAAAAAGGGTCATTTAAGATAGTAGGATTTATGAAGAGAGTCAGCATATTAGGTATCAGATTGGTTTTTTAATAGTGTACTAATAAGCTCTGCACGGCTGATAACGTCATACTTAGAATAGATATTATGCACATGAGTTTTAACTGTACTTTCGCTGATGAATAGATTTTCGGCAATTACTTTGTTGGTTTTTCCGGAAAGAATAAGCCGAAGCACCTCCTGTTCCCGCTCGGTCAAAGGTGCAAGCATTTTTGTTGTATTTATAATATTATTCTGATCATTTTGGCTCAAATGTTCATAAACAGAGAGATATGCATGACTTTTCAGCAGCATCAAAAGTTCTCGATTTAGCGGTGGGAGAAATATAAGGGTTACACATACCAAAGTGAGAGCTATAACCGCAATTTCCGCCCTAGGCAATGCAATTGTGGTAACAACAATACCTAGCACATCTCCTAACAAAACGCCAAACACATTTGCTGAAAGGCCGATGCCAAATATTTTAACGGGATTTTCAGAAAAATCCAGCATTTCACCAATAATACTCCACCAAAACAAGTCAAAGATGCCGCAGGCTCCCAGCATTAACGTGTCTATAATAATATAATCATACGCTGTACGTCCAAGGAGCATGAAACATAAAAAAGCTGCAATAATCATTACCATCCCAATATATAGAAACGTGGAGCGTCTTGTCTTAGCCGGGAGATTACGCATTAGAACAAGAGCAATAATATAAGGTACTGCCCAATACCAACTCACAAGTTCGGTTAAATGTTCAAAAGCGGGATTGATAACCTGATACATTAATCCTGAATTAACGGTAATCACAACCACAAATAGAACCATCAAAACCATAGGTTTTTTCAGATCGCTAGTTAGCTTTTTTTTATCATCGACAGACCAATTTTTCGATATTTCGGTATTAAGATACCATACTAAAATCCCGGCTATTAATAGGCAAAGCATGGATAGCATAAGTCCGATAAAGGCCGATATATTTATCGACACCATTTTTATACCGATCATAATGAGATTAGATATAATCAGTACGTCGGCGCAGGATTTAAGACGTTCATCTTTAGTCGTAAAAACTTTCAGAAAATAGCCCCATGCTGCTACAGCACAACCACTAGCATATCCGGCAAGCATAAGCCCCATAAACCAGAATTTAGATGGCGAAAAAAAGAATGGAGTAGTTACAATCAGGCAGATGAATATTCCGATAATCATAACTTGTCCCGCCATTTTCAATGTTTTTACGAAAAAGCCACAAGAAAATAACCCTGCAAAATGTGCAACGATTGCAATAAGTATATAAATAATTGCATTAGTATCAAAGTGTTTTAGCAGGCTATATAGAACCTGACCTTCAAATAAAAAGGACAATAGATAGGCAAATAACATAGAAAATACAGCCACAGAAATAGTTCTTAATTTTATATGTAGTTTGTTCATAATGGCATCCCTTCGCTAGAAATAATTCATCTTTCGGTATAGGTATTTATTATATTTGATATAAAACTATTATTTAGAGTAATCCTAAACTAATTTCTAAATAAAATTATAATAGAAATTTGTCGGAAAAACAATCTTTCTATTACGGAAAGATTCTTAGGTCTATTGTTATTAATCATAACACTTTAAATGATTTTATTTACATAAAATAAATGCACCAATATTTTAATATTTCAGTGCATTTATTTTCTGTATAGATGAAAGTCATAGATTTTGATACTTTCATCAAGATTATAATTAGGTTGTATGCCTTTGCCTTCAATTTCCTTACTATTTTTAGTATAAAAGTTACCTACTGTTATTTTAGCCCATCCCAATATATCACTATTTTTTACAAAAACTCCTTGCTTTGATGCTTTCAACAGATTTATTGTTGGTTTTTCTACTATATCATTACTCTTAATAAATGATTCCGGGGCCATTATGGGGATAAGCTTTTGTACTTTGGATTTCCCAAAGGTTTTGCTTCCAATAATGTATCCCGAATCAGTATCTTGTATTGCCCCTGCCAGCAGCTCTGCTGCACTTGAAGTCCCGTTGTTTACAAGGACAATAAGCTTGTATTTTAACTCTTTTAAATTAGAGTAGTATTCAATATCCTCAAATTCCTCAGAGTAAAAATCAATTTTAGCAATCAGCCCTTCCTTCACAAAGAGTTGTGCAACTCTGACACTTTCTATTATATCTCCACCCTTGTTATCCCTTAGGTCCAAAACAATATTATTGATTTTATTATCTTCTATGGAATTTAGAGCATCTATGATTCTCTCAAAGGTATCATCGGTAAAAGAAAAAATACGTATATAACCGATATCTTTAGCGATTTCATATTCTACCCGTTGTTCAACCATATCCTTATTTACATAATGCTCTATTTCGTCCTTTGAATAAAAATAGCTATAGGAGTCTATGGAGCTATATATATTTTTTAAACTTTGTATTAAATCTTCTTCATCAGTATATTGAGGAATATTTTTATCATTCATAACCTCATATGATGGATAATACTCCTTTATTTCTCTAAAGTGAGCATCAAAATAAGATAGATCCTCTGCAGCATATATATTCGCTTGTAATAAGAAAATAAATACTAATGCGATTACGGTAGTTTTTTTCATGCTATCACACCTTTGGTCAACTGGCTGCTAGGGGTTCCTAGCAGCCAGTTGTAGTTTATCTTAGCTGAAATAATTACAATTTTAAAAATCACTTATATATTGAGTTACCATTTTCATCATAATACTCCCATACACCTGTTTTTTTTCCCTCAGAATAGCTACCTTTAGATTCTAGCTGCCCATTACTATAATAATACTCCCATGGACCTGTTTCTTTATCATTTTCGTAACTACCATTAGATTCTAGCTGCCTGTTATTATAATAGGTCTTCCATTCTCCAGTTCTTTTACCTAATAAATACTGCCCTTCAATTTCTTTATCTCCATTGTAGTACCAGGTTTTGTAAGATCCATCTAATACATCATTTACATAGTAGGCTTCTTTAGTTTTTCCATTGTTCTCTCCTTGAAATACTTCATGAATACCATGGTACTTATCATCTTTATATATATATCTTGTGTCAATGATGTCATTTACATAACGCTCTTCTAATCCTTGCTTAATGTCATCATCATCTTCATACCAAATAGTATAATCATCAATACTTCCACTTATCTCTCTATCCAGTAATGTGTAATTCAATCCGGTTTCATACAAATCCTCTACATCCGGATATATTTCTACATCAATTGGTGGCTCAAATTTCCATGGATTTGAAACATTAAATGGTAGCTCCAATTCACCTAAGAATGTGTATCCACCCGTATAATCGTATCTGCCAAAAATCTTATCAATAGGGTAAGGATTATCCGGATCTTCTTTCCACGTTACATCAACTTCTATTTTCTCATTACCGGCTTTAATATAAACAGGTATTTTTTTTGGCAACAATGCTAACGCACTATCTAAAGATGTACCTTCAGGTATTCTGACTGTATCCAGATCAACCACTCCTGAGATTTCTTCCTCATCTGCACTTGGATTTTCTCTGTATGTTACCGTTACGACAATATTGCCTACTTCACCCATTGTCCCGGAAACCCTGTCAGTACTCGCATAGTAACCATCTATTATAGGTGAAGAAATATCATATGCTTCTCCTACTTTATATCTTTTTTCATGTTTAGGTGCTGCTACATCTTCATTTTCATATATATAATTTATTGTTAGAGTATAGGTTTTAACTTCACTATAATATGTTACTATTACGTTTATATATTTGTCTTCTTTGGTCATAGTTCCGGAAACTACCTCGGTATCAGGATAATATCCTTCTATTGTTGGTGAAGTAACACTATACTCATCACCTTCTTTTAGACTTTCATCTATATGATATGCCGGTGGATCAATACTTTTATCATCAATAACATAGTTTATTATCAGGGTATAAGTGGGCTTGTAATCTTTCATATATTCCACTGTAATTGTTTCATCCCTTGACATGGTGCCTTCCACCGTTTCTCTATCAGGAGTATATCCTTCTATTCTTGGTGTAGAAATAATGTATTTATCTCCATGTTTGTAATCTTTTTTTATAAAAGTGGGAGGTGCCTCTACTTCTTCATCTCCAAGTAGGATAGTATAATATATAGTCAGAGTATAGTAGATAATATCATCTGGGTCTTCGGGTTCTTCGGGATCCTCTTTATCTTCCATATCTTTTTTGTCCTCTTTGTCTCCCTTATCTTCCTTATCTTCCTTATCTTCCTTATCTTTCTTATTATCAGACTCATCTTTGTCTAAGTTGTCATTTTTCACATCTTTGTCTTTTTCTTCATCTATTTTCTTTTCTATTTCTTCAATAATATCATCGATTTTCTTATCCTCTATTTCTTCAATTTCTTCCACTGATTCATCATATTTTTTGTCTATATCTTCAATATTTATGTCTAATTCCTCAATGATATCATCTGCATCCTTTGGAGTATCATCAGTTTTTTCACCAGCTAACTTATCCACTATTTTATTGATTAATTCCCGGGCTTCATCGCTGTAAATATAGTCTATAATGTCAGATTTAAGTGAATCTACCGGTATCCCTTTCTGTTCAAGGAACATCTCAACACTGGCCATGATCAGTTCATCAGCGTTATCCACACATTTGATTCCCAAGATTTTGCCTTCTTCGGCTAAGTCGGCAAATTGTTCAGCTAAATAGATCATTTTCCCAACTTTTTCCGGACTTGCCAAATCAGTAAGTCCAAAGATTGCAGAAAACACACCATAGTCTTCCTTTAAGTATTCGAGACCTATTGTTATTTCACTATCTTCACCCACAATAATATTGCTTCCTGCAGCTCCTAATTCCAACAGTACATCAATCCCTGAAACTACAATTCCCGCAGTCTCTACTAAGGCTGCTGTTCCTGCCGCTGCTGTTCCTGCCGCTGCTGTTCCCGCTGCTGCTGTTCCCGCTGCTGCTGTTCCTGCCGCTGCTGTTCCCGCTGCAGCTGCTCCTGCAGCCCCGGCTGTAAGAATTGTTCCACCGATAAATAGCCCTACTTTGCTGGCTGTTTTTGTAGCTGTTGCGAATATTTCCAAGTATTCAAAAAATGCTTCTTCTTCAATGGCGTCTCCTTTAACTATAGCCTGAGATATTTTTAAAATTTCAAAAGCCTTCCTTGCATCTACTCCCAACTCTTCAGCAAATGTTTTTAACTTTTTAGCGTTTTTAATAGCATCATACTGTTCTGTTATTTTTTTTGCCCATTCAAGATTGCCTCCTTGGGCACCAATTATTGTATTATTCATTTTTTCTTCCATATCGCCTAAATATTTATCTGTAGAATAATACATTACCATACTGTTTTTATAAGCCTTATTCCAAACATCAATTGCCTCATCACGCGTTTTAATCCATTCTTCAATGCCCTGCTTATTGATATCCATATTGAGCAATTTTTCGTTAAGTAAGGATCCAAGGATAAATAGAGATATTGTGTTATTTGTCGTTTTAGAAACCAATCCCATTTCCAAATCTTGATTTGCTAGACTAACTGTATTTGCGCTTATTGAGCTAATAGCATTTAGTTCACTTACTCTTTTAATTACAGTAATAGCTTCACCCAAAGTTATTTTGTTATGGACTCTTAGAGAAACATCACTAAAGCCATTGATTATTCCTATAGATAAAATTTTATTGACAGCATCTTTTATGCTCCCGTCAATTTCGTGGCTATCAACAAAGTCATCCACAGTACGGTCAACTACTTTCTCATAGGGCAGTGTTTTAGCCAGTAGATTTATTACATCTATTCTGGTTAAAGCTTCTTCATTACATACGATGTTTTGAGTGTCAATTTCTAAATTGGTTATATGTTTGAATATTTGTTCAAATTCTGTTAATGAGATATCCCTATCAAGGTTTATGGCATCCTCCTCTAGCAGAACATTTTTTTGCCTAAGGCTTTCATAGTTTTTCTGTGCCCAGTGATTCATACTTTCAGCATAAGCAAAATTATTAAAAAATAATAACAACGCCAGTAATACAGATATAATTTTTTTAATTGAGACTTTGATAACCATTATTCAAACCTCCTTTCAACATAACAATGCAATTTTTTTAAATAACTTATGGGTCTTAAGCCCGTATTTTGGAGCATTAATGGGTATGGGAAGCTTTTCATTGCCAATCGCATATAGTAGCCATAATTCCGGTTTCATGCCATAGTCTTTGCTTGATATTTAAGACAGTTTGTATGTCTGTTATGCCATGCAAAAGCTCCACCCGCGTGGTTTCGTTTTTCTTACCAAATACAAAACTAATATGCTTATGTTTGATTTCTATTGAATTTAGTCGTACTCCCCAAACTCCATTTAAGCCCCACATGTAAATTTTACATCCTATCATGATTCCAAAAGTGGATATTACGGTCTCTTCTATAATTTCTTCTTGAGAACTGTGTTTTAGAATAATAGTTGCTACCGGTATCATAAGAATACAATTATCATGTATAAGCTTTGCATTATGATATTTTTTGTTTTGTCTTATTAGAAGAGTAAATAAAACAACAATCAATATTCCAATAATAACTACTACATCTAACATTAGCTTTGTTGCAAACCACAAAATCATAATAGATAAAATTACATTAAGAAGTGCAATAACATTTCTTCGCCTTCGAATCGATTTCACCACTATACACCTCCTAAAAAGCATAATAAGGAATAAAACAAGAAATGTAATCAACCAAAGGAATGATTTTACGGAAAAAACCTCTCATACTAAAGTATGAAATGGCAGAATTTCTAGATGAACAAATAACATATTGGGAATTGAAAATTATTATTCATTACTATCATAAGAAATAATAAAATGTTATAATTTTGTTTAAGAAGGCTAAGGTGGGGAGAGAGTCAGCTATGAATGCAACAATATTTATTTCTATTATTGCCTGTATATCCGGAAGCCTTATTTTCTATCTTTCATTTCCAATACTTTATTTACAGATTATCAGGCATTTAAAAAGCCACGAATTCCTTATGAAACTAACAGATATGCCTAAAAATAAACAGGATAAAGTAATAGCAGAAAATCTTTTACAGATGCTTTTATGAAATATAGTTACGATGGGGGAACATAGTGAAAAAGTTTGATAGGGTTTTTAAACATTATGATAATTTTATGAAACTATTTGATTTTAATAAGATGAATGAAATAAAAAATATTTTGGAATTACGAGGAGATGAAGTAGTTGTAGATATAGGAGGAGGAACGGGAAACTTAGGAGAATATTTAAGTGAAAGTTGCCAGGTTGTATATGTATTAGATGAAAGCAAAGGAATGCTTTCAAAAGTTAAAGCTAATACAAAGGTAGTGCCTGTTCTAGGAGATGCATTATATACAACTTTTGATAGCAGTAGTGTAGATGTTGTTACGATAGTGGATGTACTGCATCATATAGAAAACCAACCGAGACTTATTGAAGAAATATATAGGATACTTAAGGAAGACGGAAAACTTCTTATATTGGACTTTGAGAAAAGACATATAAAAACTAAGATATTAAGAGCTTTCGAATATATTTTGTTTGGAAAGCTGTACTTTAGAACTCGTGAAGAGGTAATTAACCTAATTATCAATGAATTTACTATTACTAAATTCATTGATAATAAGTATTATTTCATTATTATGGGAGAAAAAAATGCTTAAAAAATTATTATTTTATATTAGAGTAGGCTGTAAGCTTATGAAAAAAGATGTTATAAACAATGAAGATTATAAAAAAGAATACAACAAGGTATCTGGGACATATAATCATTGGCTTAATGAAATGGCAAAATTTACGGACAAGATAATAAAACCCGAATATGTATCAAAAGAGAATAAACAAAAAATACTAGATTTTGCTTGTGGTACTGGCTATATCAGCAGAAGCCTTTTGCATAAAAATATTGATTGTGAAATAACAGCAGTAGATTACTCAGATAAAATGCTTGAGCAATTAGAGAGCTTGAACGATGATAGAGTTAAGGTTATTAATTGCGATGGGATTGAGTTTTTAAAGAATACGGAAGAGAAATACGATGCAATATTTTTTGGCTGGGCACTTTCATATTTTAACTATAAAGAGCTATTCAAGCTTTTCAAAAGAGTTTTAAATCGTGGTGGGATAGTAGGGATAATAACAAATGCTCAAGGCACTCTTTCTGATATAGAGGATATATTTATGAAGGTAATGTATAAAAATCATGAAGAGGTTATTAAGCCAATGGATATAAGATTTAATTTACCTTATGGAAAAGAAGGCTTAACAAAGTGGTTTAATCGATATGGATTTGAAGAAATGGAATCAGAGGATGGGGAGGTATTATTTACATTTGATAAACCGGACGAGCTTTTAAAGTGGTTGAATGAAACTGGGGCAGCAGCAGGAACAGCATGTATGTTTAAGGACTATAACATAGTAAAGGATGATTTGATTGAGGAGATTAGAAAAACAAAATATAAGAATGGTAAATATGAAATAAATCATAAATTCACATATGGAATATATAGATATAGATAAATCAAAATAAAAGGAGTAAATTAAAGTGCATTTAAATAATTTAAAGATGCTAACAAAAATGACCTTTGACAGAAATGTTATTGTTTCTTTATATAAAATATATAATATTTTTAAGGAAGATAGGAATTTTAATGTCTCTAAATATATTAAGTTGATTTCAAGTATGTTAACCGGAGAGAAAATTGTAAGCTTTGAGGATAAATATATAATAAGTGCTTTTTTACCTCCTTTACTCTCTAAAGCATTTTATACAAATATAATGGCTGTTGAGAAACCAAGAAATATATTCACACAGCAAATATATGCAAAGAGAAGTGCTCCCATTTCCATGTATCTATGCTTAACAAATAAATGTCCTAATAATTGTGTTTATTGCAGTGCAAAAAATAGGATAAACGAAAAGGAGCTTACCACAGAAGAATGGATTAATCTTATAAAAGATATTCAAGACATGGGTACACCTTTAATAGGGCTTACAGGGGGGGAGCCTATGGTCAGGGAAGATATATTTGATATAGTAGGTGCTATAGATGACAGAAGTACATCTACATTATTTACCAGCGGGTATAATTTGACATTAGAAAAGGCAAAGGAATTAAAAAGCAGAGGTTTGTTTAGTATTGGAATAAGTCTTGATTCCTATGATAAAGACAAGCATAACTGTAATAGAAATAGTGAAGAGGCATTTGATTTTGCTATTAATGCTCTTCAAAATTCAAGAAAAGCAGGAATCTATACTATGGCACAAACAGTGATTGTGAAAGAAGAATTAGATGAGGAAAAATTATTTAAGCTCTTTAGGCTGGCAAAAGAAAATGGTGCTCATGAAGTAAAAATATTGGAACCTATTTTAAGCGGCAAACTTTTAAACCAAAAAGATTTAGATAAAGTACTTTATAATGCTGAAGATAGAAAGAAACTGATAGATATACAGCATAGAGCCAACAAAAAGGGTAACTTGCCCAAAATCACAACCTTTGCATATACAGAAAGCGAAGAAAAGTATGGTTGCGGTGCCGGTACACAGCATTCATATGTTAGCGCTTCAGGACATTTATATCCATGTGATTTCGTACCCATGAATTTTGGATGCATAAAGGATAAGGCAATAAAAGAACTATGGAAGGATATGAACGCGTTAATGGGAATACCCAAGATAGGCTGTTTTGCTCAAAAAGTAAATAAAGAGGTCTATGAAAAGTCAAAAGGTCAATTACCATTAAGCAAAGAAGAATCAATAAATATCTGTAAAAAATGTACATCTAATAAATACCCTAAGTATTATAGAAATTTGCAATAGATAGTTTCTTCGCAAATGAAAATGGAGTAGCAGGAAAGTAGCTGCTGTTCAGTTTTTGCATACAAAGAATTAGTAATACTATATAATTATAGATAAAGGTTAGTCTAGTACAATATTAGAATGGAAGGTTATGAAGATGAAAATATGAAGCTAACGATAAAAGAAAATTTGATTAATAATGGAAGAATAGATATACAACCAGGAAGTATGCTTATTGTAGAGGGGGACTTAACCAATTCAGGAGAGCTCGGTTATCACGAAATCAATGACCTTTTAGTAGAAGGAAATATAATAGATAACGGTATAATACTTTTGACTAAGTTTAGTAAAGTTATGGTATAATTTAAAGAAATAAAGCGGAAAAGGCGGGATAAACTTGGGTAAGTACAGGCAGATTATTGAACTCTGGCAGTCATATAAAATTGTATCTGCTGAGACTTTGGACAAACACCTTGACAGTTTTCGTGTTCTATTTGCGTTTAATTCAGGGAAAATAGAAAATGAAGAAATCACCTATCATGATACTAGAGAAATATTCGAAAACGGAAGAATTGTGAACTATACCGGAAGTCCCCGCACTGTGTTCGAACAACAGAATCAGAAGCTTTGTTATGAAGTTTTAAAAGAGAAGATCGTGAAAAAGGAGCCACTTAGTGTAGAGTTAGTTAAGGAAATTCATAAGATTTTAACGAGTGGTACATATGATGAACGCAGATATATTGCAAATGATGAGCGGTCGGGTGAGTTTAAGAAGCATGATTATGTGATCGGTATTCATGAAGTCGGCTCTGCAGCGGAGAATGTCGAAAAGGACATGACAGAACTGATTGAAGAAATAAACGAATATAAGGGGAAGGACATCTTGAAGGCCGCCGCCTATCTCCATGCAAGGTTTGAATATCTCCATCCATTTGCAGATGGTAATGGACGTGTGGGCAGAACACTTGTGAATTACTATCTGATGATAAACAATCACCCGCCTCTTATTGTCTATGATGAGGATAAGCATCTGTATTGTGAATGTCTGCAAAAGTATGATGAAGCAGAGGAATTAGATCCTCTGTATGAATTCTTTAAGTATGAAACGGAAAAAACGTGGGATAGGGCTTTGGTTCTGGCTGATGGAATGAAGCAGGACCGTAAAGGCTTGTCAGATTTTATCTAGAGTATAAGCATCACGACTTTACCACTAAAACCATGGTGCCATCAAATAATGTGCTGATCCAATCGAAAGATATGTATTTCGATGATAACGGGTTAACAAAGAATGAAATGGATAGAATCCGTAAAAATTATAAAGGAAAATATGTAGGTCTTGGAGTGTATACATTTAACACAAGGGGCTATAAAAGCACATAAGAAGGCTGGCTTTAATTCTAGCCTTTTTCTTCCCACCAACCAAAGGCTATTCGAGCATTAACTTGTTCATTATCCGGAGATAAAAAGAATAAAGCAAAGGAGCTTCCAGGTGGAATTATATACATGCCTTGAAAATCATGCTTTGTAAGTGTTTGGTTAGGTTCTACTCTTCTCACAAATGTATCAAATTTTCTCCTCCCCTTCAAGAGTAAAGCCTTCCTTGCCGGACTGGTTATATCCACTACCTCAATGGGCTGTCTCTTCATTTTGCGAGACATATTATTCCCTCCTAACTGCGCAGTCTGATATTTATATTATATCGCCTTGCGTATTACTTGACACGTAATACGCAAGGCGATATAATATCCTTATACTACGTATTGCTTAATAAGTGGACGATATTTAGTCAAATTTCAGTCAACTACTGTGGGAGGTGTTAAAATTGAAGCACAAAATACAAGAATCTCCATTAACAGAAACAGCATTACTTGTTATGTTAGCTATGTATAAACCAAATCATGGTTATGGTGTGATGCAATTTGTAGAAGAGAAAACAAATGGCCGAGTTGTTTTTGGACCAGGGACATTATATGGTGCAATTAATAATCTTGCAAAGAAGAGATGGATTATTCCATGTGTAGCAATGGAAGGTGAATGCAAAAAGGAGTACATTATCACTGATTTGGGAAAGGAACAAGTAATTGCAGAGCTAGAAAGAATGAAAGAGGTTTGCAGGATAGGATTAGAAATAACAAGCGCGGAAGGGATGGATAATGAATGGAAAGCCCTTTACAATCTTCAACAATGTAAAAGATAAGATTGATGCCTTAAAAGAGAGAATGAGACCTCACGTTTATTTATTGGTTTTTATAATTTTTATGGAGTTATACATAAAACTTATCGGTGAACCGCTTTTTAATATTTCTTACTTGAGTAATCGAAATAGCGTTTTTCAAGGTAATGCTACTCTGCCGATGTTACTTGGGCTTATTGGGATCGGCTCCATAGTAAGAATAGTACAGTTGTCTCTATCCATAAAGTCGCTAAAAGAAAAAGGGGATATCCATGAGTAGGAAACTATATAATTTTCATTAAGCTTTTTGACGTAGCGGACAGTTTTTTTGCAAAGCCAACATCAAAACAAAGCGCCCTAACCCGCTGGTCTAATAATATGAGCCCAACAAAAATAGGGTCAAAAATCAGTGAAAAACACAGTTTTTGACCCTGAGATTTTTTTGCAACTAACTTATTTTAGCCACTCACCAAATCTAGCCTCCTCCCAGTGGTGGGAAGATTGATACTATATCATTGTCCTCAAGAATTCTATCAAGTTTTGCACCTCTGCCGTTGATCAATATTATTGCTGCATCCTCTCGGGAAATATCCAATCGTTCAAGAATATCTTTTACGGCAGCCCCTTCGGATAATTCAATTACCGTCTCTTTATCCCGATTTTCTCTTAATGTTGCAAACAGACGTATTTTTACATGTATCATATCTATTGGATCCTTTCGCAATGAGTATTACATCAGTCTTTAAATATGCTCAAGATTGTTTTCATCCAGGGTTTTCATCCTTTTTTGCTTTTATCCTGAAATTGGCTTCATTATCTTGATTTTTTCCGTAAAAGCCAAGTGCAATTCTATATGGACCCGGACAACCCGGAGGTAGAAAAGCTACCCTGTCTCCCGGATGAATTGTATAATCCAAGGATTGAACAAAGCCGTTTACAAATATTACTTCTATTTCTTCCTGGGGAACCTCAAGCATTTTTGCAAGCTCTATTCCTGTAATTGGCTTCTCAAGATTGTATACTAGGGGGATTTTGCCATATTTCTCTCTGAAGGTTTTGTCCAAATGAAGAAAACCTCTTACTTCAATGGTTTTCTTTCCTTCTTCTGCCATATTCACTCCTCCGATATAAAGGTGTTCCATAAATCAATTAGAAATTGTATACTTCATCGATTTCTTCGGGAGTAAAGTCCCAAACCACATTATGCGGAGGACATGGCTCATATTCAAAGAACTCCGGCAGACGGTCATGGGCATTGGTAAAACCGGCTGCTTTATTAAAGGCACGCTCAGTCTTTAAAACGGATTCACCAAGTTTATCGACATCTGCGGCTGTCAGGGATAATCCATACTGAGCATTGATCATATCGATAAGGGCTTGATACCCATCCGGACTGTCTGCAATGCCGAAGTATACGAAGAGGCACATTCCTGTGCTGTCAACAGCGGCTGTTCCTATTTGCATAGCCCTTGCATATTCTATCTGTCCGTCTTTTTTAAGCGGGTCTATTTTGGCGCCAACATTTAAAATATTGCCTGCTATGCAGTAGCCGGATGTATGATCAGCTCCCATAGTGCCGGTAGCATAAGTCAAACCAATACCTTTGACAGGGCGTGGATCGTAAGCAGGTATACCTTGATCCTTTACTACAGGAACTCTATAAAGACCGCATACCTTGCCTACAACGGCAGTGCCACCGCCTAGTATACGGCCAAGAGGCGTTGGAATGGCAATTTGCTTAACGGCATCCAGCACAGCCTTACCATCGCCCCATGTCAATAATCCTCCATCCATTGCGGTAGCCACTGCTACGGCAATTTCAATGCTATCAACGCCTATATCATCCATTGCCCGATCTATATAAGCGATATCGTCCAGATCTTTTATTCCGGAATCAGCACCAAGAGCCCATATTGTCTCATATTCAAATCCGCTGGTAATATATTTGCCCTCTTTATCCGGATACCATTGAGAGCATTTGATGATGCAGCCCGGATGACAGCCGTGGGATACCTTGCCATCGCCGCCGCGATCTGTAATTGTAGCATTCAAAGTTTCACCGGAGATATTATCATTATGATCTATACGGCCGGCTGTAAAGTTATAGGATGGCAACCCACCTGCTTCGTTCAATATATTGATTAGCACATCAGTGCCGTAGGTTGCCAATCCCTGGCCGGAGACAGGGTGACTCATAAGTGCCTGTGCAAATACTTTTGAAGCTGCTCTGAATTTCTCCAAATCAGCAATGGGAACCTGGCCGGCACCGGTGTCATCTATAACGATAGCTTTTATCTTTTTTGAACCCATTACTGCACCTAAGCCCCCGCGGCCTGCGCTGCGGATATTGCCCTCAGGATCCTTAAAGGATATATTCGCAGTAGGCAGACGGTATTCACCTGCCGGACCTGCTATTGCAATACCAACTTTTTCACCGTATTTCGCGCTTAGTATTTCAATAGCTTTGTAATTTCCTGTACCCCCGAGAATCTCCGGCGGAGCCTCATCTATAGTTACACTGTTCATATTGATGTTTATTACGTAAAACTTATCATTTGCAGGCATCCCTTCAATAACCAGAGCCTTTATACCCATTCTGGCCATTTTCTGCGAGAAAGAGCCGCCGGAATTGCTTTCTTTAATGGTACCGGTTAACGGGCTTTTGGCTCCCACCGAAATACGTCCTGAATTGGGAGCGGAAGTACCGCTAAGTAAACCGGGTGCAAATATCAGCTTGTTGTTTTTGCCCAGAGCATGGCAAGTAGGTTTAACTTCGTCGGCAACGAAGCTTGAGGTAAGCGCGCGGCCTCCAAGACCGGCATACTTTTCCGGGGTCTCTTCTATTTTAACCCCCAATGAAGTCATATCGATCCTAATGAACTTGTTCATCAATATACCTCCCTGATTATAAATTTGGTTATCCATTACAAATAGTTGCAATTGTTATGCCAATTAATTTCATAGATGAATGATTGTAAAAGTATTGAATTGGAATGGCTTAACTATATAGATGCAAATCGAAATATAGGCTTTCACAATCATGCTCCATTATGGAGCGTAATTTCGATAAATGTATGCTCTTTTTTAGAACAATGGTCGATTTTGATACAAATTTATTTAATTGCTTATATAAGTGCAGGAGAAAAACTTTCAAAGCAGAATACTAGTTTTTAAGATGTAATTTTTATTAGGAGATGATGGTAATGAGTAAAATTACTGAACCAGATATAAAAAAAGCATCGAAGCATCCCATGAAAGGTGTAAATCATTTTGCTTAGATACAGACCTTAAATATAGCCGCAAGATAATTAAAGGGGTAAGTCTCCAGGAGGTCTTGAAAAGAAAGCAGGAATTAATCGAATTGTCTAAACCATTTATTGAACATTTATATAATTTTGTAAAGGGTTCTAATTTTTTTACTATTTTAACCGATGAAAATGGATGCATCCTAAATGTTATTGGCGATGAAGAAATATTGGAAGAAGCATTTTCTTTAAAAATGGTACCTGGAGCCTATATGGATGAAAAAAATATCGGAACCAATGCCATGAGCCTGGTTCTTACTGAGAAAAAACCTGTACAGATTTCCGGGGAAGATCACTACATTAATGCTTATCATAAATGGACATGCTCAGCAGCCCCAATAATGGACGTTAATAATAAGCTTATTGGGGTACTGGATTTGACCGGATATTACAATTCTGTTAACTCCCATACATTAGGCATGGTAGTTGCAGCAGTAAATGCAATGGAAAAAATGCTGGAAATAGTAGAATTTAATAAGAAATTGGAATTAGCCAAGATATATACAGATACAATAATAGAATCGATTCCGGCTGGTATTATGACATCAGACTTAAATGGGAATATAAAGTCCATAAATAAGCATATTACATATATGTTTGGCTATACAGAAGAAGAGATAAAGCAAAAGAAAGCCTGGGATTTGTTTGAAGACTGGGATAATGTACAAAAATCTATAAGGCTTAAGGATAGTTATTCTGATGAAGATGTATTTGTTAATTCCAGAAAAAATGTACTTCAGTATAGTTTGAGTGTTTATCCAATACTTGGTATTGCGGAAAACATAAGTGGTATGGTTTACGTTTTTAAAGAGGTAAAAAAGGTCAGGAAATTAGCAAACAAGATAATGGGAAGACAAGCTATCTATACCTTTGACAAAATTATAGGGCAAAATAAAGAGTTTATCAAAACTATAGAGTTTGCAAAACAAATTGCAGACAGCAGATCAACGATTTTGATAATGGGAGAAAGTGGTACCGGCAAAGAGGTTTTCGCACAATCGATTCATAACTATAGTAACAGATGCAATGAAGCATTTGTTGCTCTGAACTGTGGTGCCATTCCAAAGAACTTGATTGAATCAGAGCTATTTGGTTACGAGGAGGGTGCATTCACGGGAGCCAAGAGAAATGGCCATCCTGGAAAATTTGAAATAGCGGACGGAGGAACCATTTTTTTGGATGAAATCGGAGAAATGCCCCTTGATATGCAGACCAGGCTGCTTAGAGTAATTGAAGAGAGTGCCGTTAGCAGGATAGGCAGCACCAAAGAGATTGTTGTCGATGTTAGAATTATAGCCGCAACCAATAAAGATTTAGTGGATGAGGTGAGCAGGGGAAACTTCAGGAAAGATTTATTCTACAGGCTGAACGTTTTGCCCCTCAGGCTTACTGCCTTGAGACATAGGAGAGATGATATACCGTTACTGATAAATTATTTTATGAATAGGATATCAAAACGAATCAATAAAAAGATGTTGGAAATACCTAAAGAATATCTAAGAACATTGGTTGAATATGATTGGCCCGGCAATATAAGAGAGCTGGAGAATCTCATAGAGCTGATACTAAACACGGGTGATATATATGACATTAATATAAAAAGTAAGAAGACTATTCAAAATGGGTATATCGAAGATACGGATGAATCTGATTTCAATCTTGAAAACATAGAAAAGGAACATATCGTTAAAACACTAAGGCGTTTTAATGGCAATATTACTAACAGTGCAAAAGCTTTAGGCATAGGCAGAAATACACTGTATCGCAAAATTGAAAAATATAAAGAACTCAGGTAATGAAACATAAATAGGATTTTTATGGAGAAAATGAATATGATTATGGCGGTGGGTTTCTTTCTAATCGGGTAAATTATGTTAAGTTGTGCAAGTCAAAAACAGATGGATGAGGAAGATGGATATATGAAAAGAAGACAAATAATTTAGGTGTTTATTGAAGATATAAAGTATCTTTCAATAGGTATTGCTAAAGTAGATGATAAAAAGTAGAAATAAAAAATATTTTGGCGGGTTTCCTGCACACAAAAAATGATTCTCTATCAGATGCGGTAATAAACCAAGGCTATGAAATACTGTACGGCATAGGCACCATAACCCAGATTGTATCTCAAAGGGCCGAAAAGGTATATGGCATCGAATTGGTGGAAGAAGCGATAGAAGCAGGGTACAAAGTTGAGAGGATGAGACTAGTAGACATGTTCCCCCAATACACCACATGTGGAGTGCGTAATAGGAATGCAAAGGAAAGATACTTAGAAATCCTGAGTTTTCAGCACTTTGCGAAATTTACTACATTCACAACGAATGGTGATGATTTTAAAAATAAGGTTTTGAAAAATAAAATTGATGTTTCAGTTGTATTGGACATGGAGTGTGTAGACATGTTTACACAGTGCTTTAAGTAGAGTGTTCAGACATGTCAATATTACGCAGTGTGAGGTAAATTTGAGACTGGGCAATGATGAGAGAATGTCGGTTTTTTAGCTGGCGTTCTTTTTTTATATATCTTGTAATGTTCGCATTTGCGATATATAATGTGAGAGTAAAAAAGTTACTTTGAAAGGTTGACTTTATGGACTATATTACCGCTAAAGAAGCATCTGAAAAGTGGGGAATTACTACGCGACGAGTACAGGTATTATGTGCTCAAAATAAGATATCAGGCGCTATCCGTTTTGGTAACACCTGGGCAATACCACGACAGGCAATAAAACCAGAGGATAGAAGACGTAAAAGGGCTAAGGAATAGATATCTTTTGGTAAAACAGAAAATATATATAGCTTAGTAAAAGAGGTGGATAGCAATTTGAATAAGCGAGTTGCAGTTTTAGATGAGCTAATTAAGAAACAATCAAAAAGTATTAATATATATGAAGAATTCACACATATAAGGGGATATCATGGTTGCCGCCCTATGTCCATAGATAGTTACTATAAGGATGGAATAAAACCCATTAACAAGAAATTTGCCAAACAAGAGGCTCTTTTAAGATTATGCGACCAATATATTACAGAAGAAAGAGTTATTGAAGTATTTAATAAGTCTTGGACAGCTCTACAGTATCCCCATAAATCAGTTTGGTTTACTTATTCTGAAAACGAGTTTTTTAATAGCTGTGGACATTATCTGATTTATGGAAGTGAATTTTTATGCGGAATGGCAACGGAATTATTTTGTCAACCAAATTTAAAGAGGATTGGAATTCCTACAATATTTTATTGTGATATACCGCTCGATAATATTCCCAAAGATTATCTTTCAGGAATTAATCAGCAAATATGTATGAGAGATTCAACGGGTGGATTTAGGGTGTATGGTGAGGTGTTGGCACAGGAAATAGTTGGACATACGCACCCCAAAACTATTTACGACCCTTTGATTGGATTAACATACTGTTACAAAACATAAAACCCATATAAAATTACTAATGTATATGCTGGAAGCACTATTATTAAACTATAGATAAAGAAAGGAAGAAAGTGATGGTAGGGACGATAAAGAATACAAAAGTATATTCAATGTTAGAGCAAAGGAATAGTCCATTCTTAGAAAAAATAGATAAGGTTTATGATTATGCAAGTAATCTTCTTCCCAAAATTAACCGTGTCTTTGCAAATTATACAGGTCATGATATTTCACATTCTTTAAACGTAATAGAATATATGTTTGAACTGACTGATTTTCCAGAAAAGCTAAGTGATTTAGAATTGACTGTTTTAGTATATGTTTCATTACTGCATGATGTGGGAATGGTCGTAAATGAAGATGAAATCAACGATATAAAAAATGATAAAACGGATATTATTGAGAGGAAATATTCATTAGTTTTAGAAAAATATAAGGATGAAATTGTAGCTTTGCAGGAATGTATTCGCCCTATTCATGGTAGTAGATCTTTAACTCATGTACTCAATATGGATAATGAGTTTTTTCTCATACCTGGTTATACTAATATATCTTTTAAAGATGATGTTGCAAAAATATGTGCTGCACATAATGAGAATTTTGAGTGGATAGCCAATAATCTTTCTTTTGACAAAGTAAAAGGTAACTATTCTCTTAATTCTCAATTTATCGCTTTGCTTCTTAGAATAGCTGATTATTTGGATATTGATGAGGAAAGAGCTCCATTATATTTATATCAATATTTAAATCCAAAGGATTATGGTGACCTAGAGTGGAGACAACATTTCATTATTGAAAACAAAGAAAAAATAGTTTTAAATGAAAAAACCGGACATAAAAACATAGAGTTCTATGGAGAGAGCTCAAACCCAAGTATTCATAGGAAATTGTTAAGATATTTTGATTCTTTGAATGATGAACTGAAAAAAGCTGTCGAATTTTCAGAGTCTTTTCGAGATAAAAAATACCTATTAACTTTAAAAACTAATGTTCATAATAAAATTAGAACAAAAGGATTTAATTTTTCCGACTTTAAGCTATCTTTAGATTATAAGGCTGTTACCAGTTTGCTGATGGGAGAAAACATATATGGAGATAAAAAACATGGATTGAGAGAATTAATCCAAAATTCAATAGATGCTTGCAAAGTGATGCAAGAGGAGTCTATTGGTAAGCCGGAATTTGAATATGCCCCTTATCAACCATTCATAAGTATCATTTTAGATCAGGATCGAAAACAAGTGGTTGTATTTGATAATGGAAGAGGAATGTCATTAGATATTTTGAAAAAGTATTTTTTGAATGTAGGAGTATCTTATTATGTATCGGATGACTATTTATTTAAAGGTAATAAATATGCACCTATTGGAAATTATGGTATTGGTTTTTTAGCGTGTTTTATGTTATCGGATAAAGTCAATGTATTAACGAAATATTATGGGGAAAGTCAAGCTAATAAAATCGAATTTGAAAAAAGTAGCGAGTATATTTGTCTTACATGTGAAGATGTACCCCGCCCACAAGGAACAGAAATATCCCTTGACTATGACCAATTTTTTGCAATGTTTGGGAATAACCCCAACAATGTAGAAACATTTATTAAGAAAAACTTTTTGGATTGTAAAATACCAATAAGAATAATAACTTTCAAAGATGGCAAAAGTTATTCAAAAAACGTGGAACTCCAGCAACTTGAGTTATTATATCCCGAAGGTATCATATTAGATGCGTATTTTGATAATATTCAAGTTTCACTACATTGTAATTATAAAGGAATTAGATTTCTTAAGAATTTTTCGGATATATATTCTGATGAAAGTTATATTTTTCAAGAAGAAAGCAATGAAATGATCTTAGAGAAGGAACTAAGCAATCCTATCTTATTAAAAAACTATATTGAAGATGGAATGATAAAATTCTTGACACTCCCTATTATTTTGCCTTCAGAGGAGGATGACTTTGAAAAAGCATATGATGTATTAGAAGATTTCGAGTCTGCTTTAGGAAAAATAGATTATGAAGAAGCTAACTTTATTGCAAAAGATACATCTTTGTATAATTCATCTGAATTGATTGATAGGGATAATGACTACATAATTGGTGATTATACTCTGCGAGATTTTCGGTATCAGGTAGGTCATTCATCTAATGCTCCAACATATATTTCTTTGGATGAACAAAAAGTAGTTCAGGGTAGTGGTGATAAAATACTTCCGTACAGTACGGATATTGGATTTCAGGGCAGATATTCTTTTGAACACACAGATTATTTATATATAAAAAATGTGCTTATTTCTGATGTAAAGTTAAAAATTCCTTTTTTGATTGATGGTATCCAATTAAAAGGAGCAGCTATCAATATTACTAATAAAAAGATTATTCCTAATGTATCGAGAAATAATATTAGTGAGCAGCAGAATAAAGATTTAGCATATGCAATAGGGAAAGCATTGCATTTATGGATTTATGAAAATGGTGGGTTTGACGGAGAAGAAAAAAATCTTCTGAAAAACTTTATTGCGCAATGTTATGCAGAAGACAATCAATGTTTAAATATGAAAAGATAAACATGTGTACAAAAGAATAAGTGGCATTGATAGGTTGAAGATGAATCATGAATGGATAAGAGAACATTGCCTTTGAGCGGATGTTCTTTTTTCAGTGCGCCCAGCATGGGCGCTTGCTTGTCGGTGAAAGTCCGATACGGGGGTTGATAGTGCCAACCGTTAGCTTAAGACAAGGGTGTCCATCGTGAGGTGGAATCTGAAGGAAGTCGGCGGCAAAACTCTGGTCTGAGGAACACAAACTACATATAAGGCATAGACCTGTGGGTGAGGTTGCTGAACAAACCAAAGCCCAAAACTATCCGAAACAGGCAATGTAAATGTAGCAGATATATGGAGTGAAAGTAAGCGTTCTTACCTGGGGAGGTCTGATAGATAAGTTGCTAAAATGAATTTTGAGGTAACAACCCATATAGTGATGTATGGCTGAACTATCAGAAGTCAGCAGAGGTCATAGTACTAGGGAAGCTATAGATTTTCTAGGAAGGACGGAACAATAGGAGGTTTTGGAGAATTGAAAGACACAAAGAAATATGAAGAAAGCAGACAACTTCATAAAGAAGGCTATTCTCTGGAGGGTAGAGTGGAACTCGAGAGTAAAGAGAAAGTGCCGAGTATTTCATTGACGTCCGATAAGAAACAAAACGACGAAAGTGGGTATAACAGTAGATTGCTAGAGAAAATTCTTGATAATGAGAACATGAATACAGCATTTAAGAGAGTCAAGAAAAATAAAGGAAGCCATGGAATTGATAAATTAACAATAGATGAACTTCTAATGTATTTAAAAGAAAATGGTGCAAAACTCAAACAATCTATACTGGAAGGGGAATATGCCCCATTGCCCGTTAGAAGAGCAGAGATTCCCAAGGAAGATGGGAAGAAAAGAAAACTAGGAATACCTACAGTAGTTGACAGAGTAATCCAACAAGCAATTACTCAAGTGCTAAGTCCAATCTTTGAAGAAAAGTTCTCAGAATTTAGTTATGGATTTAGACCTAATAGAGGATGTCATGATGCATTAAAGAAATGTAAGGAATATATTAACGAAGGCTATAAATGGTCAGTTGATATAGACCTAGAAGCATACTTTGATACAGTAAATTATGACAAACTGATAGGGTTAATCTATAAAGAAGTAAAAGATATTCGAGTAATAAGCCTAATAAGAAAATACCTACAAGCAGGAGTTATGGTAAATGGAGTTGTGAATAAAACAACAGAGGGTGTACCACAAGGTGGTAACCTATCACCATTACTTAGTAACATAATGCTTAATGAATTGGACAAAGAACTACAAAGAAGGGGACTAAAATTTGTACGTTATGCTGACGACTGTAATATATATGTAAAAAGCAAGAAGGCAGCTAACAGGGTAATGGAAAGTATCACAAGATACATAGAAGGAAAACTCAAATTAAAAGTTAATAAAGACAAAAGTGCTGTAGATAGACCTTGGAAACTGAAATTCTTAGGATATTCATTTTATAATGCTAAAGGTGGAGTAGAATGTAGAGTTCACCCAAAGTCAATAAAGAAATTTAAGCAAAAGCTAAAATTCTTGACTGGAAGAAGCAGAGTAGGAAATATTAAAGCAACCTATGAAAAGCTTAAACAAGCTATAGTAGGATGGATTAATTATTTCAAACTAGCTAGAATGAAAAAGATAATGAAAAGTTTAGATAAATGGTTAAGAAGGCGAATTCGAATGTGCTTTTGGAAGCAATGGAAAAAGATTAGTACAAAACAAAGGAATCTTGTAAAGCTAGGAATAGAAAAATACAAGGCATGGGAATTTGCAAACACAAGAAAAGGCTACTGGCGAACTGCCAATAGTCCTATCTTAGAAACATCTATAACTAATGCTAAACTAAAGAATTCAGGATTAGTTTCTCTAACGGAAATATATTCACAAGTATGTTAATTCTATTGAACCGCCGTATACCGAACGGTACGTACGGTGGTGTGAGAGGTCGGGGATTAAATTAATTAATTCCCTCCTACTCGATTATATACAAGTAAATTAAAAAGCCGACTGCTGATATTTCCGACTAAAGCAATCGGCTTTTTTGCGTGAAAGGAGGAATTTTAAGTGTCAAAAGTAATTGCAATTGCTAATCAGAAAGGTGGTACAGGTAAAACGACCACGACAGTCAATCTTGGTATTGGTCTTGCTGCACAGGGTAAAAAGGTACTACTTGTGGACGCAGATGCCCAGGGAAACCTGACAGATTCATTAGGCTATCAGGAGCCGGATAATCTGCCAATCTCTTTGGCTACCATCCTTAACAAAACTATGATGGAGGAAACGTATGAGACCAACGATGGTATTCTTCATCATGGAGAAGCTGTTGATTTGATGCCGGGTAACATTGAACTATCTGCCATTGAGGTATCACTAGTTAATACGATGAGCAGGGAAACAATACTACGCACATATATCGATGCTGTTAAAGACAAATATGATTATGTGCTGATCGACTGTATGCCATCACTAGGCATGATGACCATCAATGCCCTAGCTGCTGCGGACAGTGTAATTATTCCCGTCCAAGCTCATTATTTGCCGGCCAAAGGAATGACACAACTTTTGCAGACTATTGCCAGAGTGAGACGGCAAATAAATCCGAAGTTAACCATTGACGGTGTTCTGCTCACGATGGTAGATAATCGTACCAATTTTGCAAAGGATATTTCCTTTATCTTAAGGCGGGATTACGGCCATAAGCTGAGAGTTTTTCAAACGGAAATCCCCTTATCCATCCGGGCAGCTGAAACATCTGCGGAAGGGAAAAGCATCTATGTGCATGACCCGCACGGAATAGCTGCTAAAGCTTATCAAGCTTTTACGAAGGAGGTGCAGGACATTGGCGAAAAACAGCGTAAGAGACAGCATCAAACTGACTTCAGTAGATGACCTGTTTTCCACGGAGGAAAGCCGTGTAGATAGCCAGCGTGAAAAGGTGTTGGATATTTCACTGTCGGAAATATGTGATTTTCCCAATCACCCTTTTAAGGTGAAAGCGGATGAAGCTATGCTGGAAATGGCGGATAGTGTAAAGCAGTACGGTGTCTTAGTTCCTGGGCTTGTAAGACCAAAAGCTGATGGCGGCTATGAAATGGTTGCAGGGCACCGTCGTAAAAAGGCAAGTGAGCTTGCAGGATGTGACACTATGCCTTGTATTATCCGCAATCTGGGAGACGATGAAGCGACAATCATCATGGTTGATAGTAATCTACAAAGGGAAAGCATTTTACCAAGTGAAAAAGCCTTTGCATATAAAATGAAGCTGGAAGCCATCAAGCGGCAGGGATCAAGGACGGATTTAACTTCGGGCCGAATTGACCCGAGGTTAGATAATAGGCGTTCTAATGAAATTGTAGCCGAAAATGCTGGAGAAAGTGTTAAACAAGTCCAACGCTATATCCGCCTAACCGAACTGATACCATCTATTCTTGATATGGTGGATGAAAAGCAGATTGCCTTTAACCCGGCAGTAGAAATATCTTACTTGACCGAAAAAGAACAGCAAGACTTATACAACACCATGCAATCAGAAGACTGTACTCCATCCTTATCACAAGCGCAGAGGATGAAAAAACTTAGCCAAGATGGTCGGTTGAATGTAGATGTTATTTTCTCTATTTTAACAGAGGAAAAGCCTAATCAAAAGGAAAAGTTCAATATTCAGAAAGAACGCATAGACCGATTTTTCCCTAAGAATTTTTCTGAAAAGCAGAAGGAAGACTTAATTGTCCAACTTTTAGAAAGCTGGTATAAAAAGCGGCAAAGGGAGCAGGAACGATAATTATTTCGATCTCAAATAAGTGGGGTCGTTTTTTTATGCCCTCTTTTGAAGGGAGGTGCTTTTATGTACTTTACAGAAGGGCAGCTGCGTGAATATGAGCGCATGATGCAGGAAAAACCGGGATATAACCGAAGACCTATCAAAAAGGTAAAGGAGAGGGATTGTAAGCACTGCCAGTTCTTTGATGAACATTCTCGCAAATGCAGCAAAGAAAAATGTACTCTATTCGATGATTAAACAATCAGGCAAATATTTCACACCAAGGGGGTAGTCTATCTATTTGATTATTGAATGTCGTAGAGTGGTCATCCGTTTTTCCCCTCCCCACACCCCACCCCTATATATTTACCAGCCGAAAAAGAAATATCTCTGCCTTTCGGCAGGTAATATAACAAATTTCATACAGAAAGGAGCATTTATGAAGCAGACAGAAAACAAGAAAAAACCTAAGGTGTTCCGTACCTTAATCCGGCGTATCCATACCGGCGGTAACGCAACAAAAAATGGCATGAATAGGCAGTGCCCAGGTAAAAAGAACGGAAAGCAGGAAGGACAGTCTTAATTCTTTTTCGGCGGGTAAAACCCTACGCTATTGTAAACTGAAAGGAGGAACAGAACGACTTGAAGCTATTAAAAAACCGAATATTTCTAAGTATCCTTTGCATTGTTATTGCGGCATGTGTTTCTTTTTTACTCTTGCCGCGCTTTTATGAAGAAAAGAGTGCAACTGTCATGGTACTTCGGGCATCAGAAGACATCCCCGCTGGAACAGAGATTACGGATAATTATCTTGTGAATGTAGAAGTGGGGGAATATGGTCTGCCACAAGGATTTATTAATGACAAAGCCCTTATTGTAGGAAAGATTGCACAGACCGACATTGCTAAGGGAGATTATTTCTTTCCTCAGAAACTTGGTGAATTTGTTGTGAACGAGCTGTTTGACCGGATCGCAGGCAATAACCAACGTCTTGTTACCATCAGTGTACCAAACATTGCTGCGGGACTATCCTCCCATCTGCAAAATGGAGACATAGTAACCGTAGCTGTATTTTTGGAGCGTGCATCCGACGGTCAGGATTCTTCCCCACAAGTCATACTCTATCCCGAATTGAAAGGATTGGAGGTTTACAGTGTAGAGAATGCACGTACACAGGATACTGCCGAGGTCCGAAAGCAGCAGTTTGATAGTCAATCATCCACTGGTGATCCGATTCCCAAGGCTGTGACTCTAATTGTTACCGAAGCACAGGCCAAAAGGCTTATAGAAGCTGAATACACAGGCAAGCTGCACCTGATCTTTGAGAAACGAGGTGTGAGCCATGAGTAGTAAAATCTATACCGTTTGGGGTGGCAAAAACAGTGGGAAGACAACTTTTGCAGTCAATCTAGCCTGCACCCTTTCTAGACGTAATGTGCTGGTTGGACTCATTTCCTCCAATCTGACCTATGGAGATATCCAGGTATTCTTAGGTCAGAGTGTTCCAGCTGAAAAGGGTCTCTTTCTGGCATTAAGTGAGGATAACCCCAACATAGCAGAAAGATTTATGCAGTACGAAGAAAGTAAAAATCTTTTCTTTCTATCTGTACCTACCCACTATACCGGGCTTCTTTGTGAGGCCATAACCCTTCAAGAAGTAGAGAGAATGTTGAATGCTGCATCGTTGGTATTTGATATTCTCATTGTGGATGGAGCAGCGGAGGTGACTAATCCGGTATCGGGTGTTGGACTTTGGGTGGCTGAAAGGATATATACCCTACATAAGCCGTCCATAGCAGCACAAATGTGGTACCGGGGCGTTACGGATTTTATGCGTGAGTTGCAAATTATAGAAAAGCAAACCCATATACTACTTGAACCCAATAGGGAATTTGATGATAAAACCTATCGTAAAATGTTGGAACTGCCTTTCACATATGAATTGCCACACATCAAGCGGGCAGGTGAACTTGAAAACGCCGGGACACCAATTGTATTCTTCCGTGACCGACTTTGCAGGCGGTATATCAAGGTTTTGGAGAAAATTGCAGATGAGATTGGAGGTGGAAAGCCATGAGTAACAGATTTTCAGTCAATGAGTTGATTTACCAGGCCAATAAAAGGCGTTCAGACAGTGGAGAAAGTGTGAAAGCGCAGGATTACGGAGAAATTCTTGATAAACTGCAACGGATTATTGCAAAGAATCATTCTGCGGAGCTTGCCCAGGTATTGTATTCAGAGGAAGCCGAGGGAAAACTCAAGGATCTCATCATGCGATACCTAAACAGCGAGCAGTTAGTAGCCAAAGACTTGCGCAACATTTCGGAACTGGTGGATGCTGTTTATTACGACATGGCTGGAATGGGATTGTTATCTCCTTATCTGCAAGACACTGATACGGAGGAAATCAACGTCAATGGCTCTTCAGGTATTTGGGTACAGTATAAAGACAAAAAGGTGCGCCTAAATCAAATCTTTAGTAATCCGGAAGCTTGTGCCAACATTGTAAGAAAGATGAGTAGATTCGGAAACGTTATTCTGGATGGTTCTAAACCTATTGGGGATAGTTTCATTGCAAGGGGTATTCGTATGTCGGGTGCTATTACGCCTTGCGTTGACCCGGATGCAGGAGCCATTGCCTCCATTCGAAAGCAAAAGCCATCCTATATCACAAGGGAAAATCTGATTGAATGGGGCACAGCTACAGTGGAGGAGCTGGATTTTCTGAGTTTATGTGTCAATAATGGTGTATCGGTAGCTATTGCCGGAGCAACCGGCAGCGGAAAAACTGCTGATATGGGATACATTCTAAGTAGAGTACCTCCTGACAAGCGAATAGTCACCATTGAGGACACTCGCGAATTATCATTGGCACAGTTTGATGAAAATGGGGTGATGATTAACGATGTCATTCACCTATTGACCAAAGAAGAACCCAATGCTATTACCATGCTGGATTTGCTAAAGTTATCATTAAGGCTGCACCCTGAAATTCTTGTTCCTGCTGAGATGCGTGGCAAAGAAGCTCTTACAGTGCAAGAGGCAGGGCGTACAGGTCACACCATCGTCAGTACTCTTCATGCCAATAGTGCACGTACAGCATATGACAGAATCCTAACCATGTGCCTGGAGGCGGGAACATCATTATCAGAAGGACGGCTTTTGAAGAATATTGTAGAAGCCTTTCCTATCATGCTTTTTAAGATGCAGCTCCCGGATAAATCACGTAAATATATGGAGATTTTTGAGGCTACCGGGGTAAAGAATGGTGAAGTTATAGGTAATACCCTTTTTAAATATATGGTTGATTATTATGAGAGAGATGAGGCTGGAAGAATAACAAAAGTGGTGGGAAACCACAGGCGTTTAGGATGTATTTCTCCGACACTGGCAGAGCGGCTTCTAATTGGCGGTGTTCCCCAAAATGAGATTAACCGCTATGTGGAAGGAGGAACTACATGAATCCAATTTATCTATCTCTTATCATTGTTTTCGTACTTATCAGCATTGCACTGTTTCTCCTTCTTAAACTAAACCCATTTGCGGTGGAGCAAAATCCACTGAAAAAACGCCGCTTATATCTCACAGGTACAAAGCTGAAAATAACGGAACGAATTTCTATCCGGTTTGAAACACTGTTTCGGCAGACTCGGTGCACCAAGAGGAAATTTTTTATGATGGTGCTTGTGTCGGCAGCAGGAGGTTTTGTAGTTGGGATTTTAATGTTTAGCAGTGCAGAGCTGGCAGCTGTAATGGCATTGTGTGTTCTTCCGGCCCCATACTTTTACCTGACTGTGAAAAGCGCTGCAGCAGCGAGGGAGGAAATTGAAGGGCTGGAAAACACCATATCCATCATTACAAACGCCTATGCAGGAAATGATGACATCATCAAAGCAGTGAAAACCTATGTTGAAGAAAAGAACAGATATATCCCGGTACAACTGAGAGCTCCCACACCCTTTGACGAATTTGTGTCAGAAATCCGGCTCATTAATCCTAATGTGGAGCATGGACTATATCGCCTGTCAGCAAAGATTAAAAACCGGTACTTTAACGAATGGGTAAAAATGCTTATTCTTTGCCATCATGACCGAAGATTGAAATTTGCTTTGTTTCCCATTATTAAGGCTATGAACGATGCCAAGTCAATGCAGATTGAAAGTGATGGTATGATGGTGAGGGTATGGCGAGACTACCTAATGACAGCGGGCCTGATGTTTTCTGTAATCCCTATGATGCGATTTTCAAATGCTGAATGGTTTGTTATTCTCACCAAAACGGCTATCGGAAAGATATTAATTATCCTCATGCTGCTAACGGCTATTGCCACAGCGTTCTATGTGATGAAGGCTACAAAACCATCAAACAGATAAGGAGGTTTTCCGTTGTTTTATCAAATCATTATATTTATCCTGCTGACTACAGCGGGTTTTTTAGTATGCAGACAGATCTTAAAAATTCCTAAATTGAGTATGAAAAAGAACATAAAAAATCTGCAAGAAGGAAAAGAACAAACCAGCAAGCGGCTGCTAAACTGTTTTGTTATGCCTTTTGTAAAGCCGGTAGCCCGTCTTATTCCACTTGATCCGGTGAAAGAAGCAAGGATGGCATCCATTCTTAAGCGCGGAGGGCTGGAACTGACCCCTAAGGAGTATTATGCCAGAGCAATACTGTGTGCTCTTTTTACCTTGCCATTAGCTTTATTGCTCTTTGCCGTTGGTGCGGCCAATATTGCTCCGATTGTATTTATCTTTTCAGTAGTGGTATATTTTCACTTCATGACTGATCTCAAAGATAAGATGAAGGAAAAGAAGAATCGTATTGAAATGGAATTGCCGGGTTTTGTCCGGTCTATCCTGTATAAGTTAGACGATGTCAAAGGTGATAGCCGAAAGAAGATTGTACAGGTGGATTTAATCCAAATATTTGAGGATTATTTAAAGGTAGCCAGTGAAGTATTCCAATATGATGTTTCGGTTTTGGTCATGGAGATGAAAGCAAAGGATATTGAAACTGCTCTACGCAACTTCAATGAACGTATTGGTCTGACAGATGTGTCCTTCTTGGTAAACGCCCTTATTGGGCTTTACAGGGGAGAACATCAAGGTGAGGCACTGGCGTATCTTGCCAGAGATATGGATATTAAAGCAAAGGAAGCGCTAAGGAAAAAACTGAATAAGCTCCCCCGCAGGATCAAGATTGCATCCATACCTCTTGTGGCTGTGACACTTGCCAGCTTGCTCTATGTGATAGGCTCCCACCTAATAAGGTCAATGGGGGGCCTTTTTTAATGTGAAAACGGGGAAACCCTTTTCAAAAATAAATTTTCAGGAGGTAATACCCATGAAAAGTAAGGAAAACGCGAATTCCATTACCAAGGAAAGGAGGGCGAAAACCATGAAGAAAAACATTACAGGCACCCTTTTGAAGACCAGAAATGTTTTGGTAAACAAATCGGGTGATCAAATGACCGGCTGGCTTATTGTCGTGCTGGTTGTTGTGGTAGTCGGTGCGGTATTTATGACACTGTACCAGGGTTCTATCACTAGCATATGGAACAGCATTGTTACCAAGATTACCGGCCTTTTGAGCTAACCTTAGCTAAAAGGCAGCAACGCAGGGGAGCATGGCTTCCCTTTTTTCTTTGAAACCATAATCTAAAAAATAATGGAGGTATTTTCGATGTTGACTACAGTAAAAAGCAAATTGAAAATGGCAGGTATGAAAACCAGAAATGTTTTGACAAATCAATCCGGTGACCAAATGACTGGCTGGCTTATTGTCGTGCTGGTTGTTGTGGTTGTGGGTGCAGTGTTTATGACACTGTATCAGGATTCCATCACTACTATTTGGAACAGTATTGTTACTAAGATTACTGGCCTTTTGAGTTGACAGCTCTTAATAACTCAAGGCAATGACACAGGGGGAGCGCTGCTCTCCCTTTTCCCTAAACCAAAACAAAAATTTACTGGAGGTATTTATGATGATGGTAACCTTAAATAACAAAATGAGAAAAGCAGGACTCAAAGCTAGAAATATTCTGACTAACCAATCCGGAGACCAGATGACCGGATGGCTCATCGTGGTTTTGATTGTCGTGGTGGTAGGAGCAGTGTTTATGACACTGTACCAGGGGTCTATCACTACTATTTGGAACAGCATTGTCAGCAAGATAACTGGTTTACTGAGCTAATGAAACCGCAAAAGGTATATTCAGAGGCCGGAGGTGCAAAGCAGATGCATAGGAGGCACCAAAGCATAGGGGAGAGTAATTCTCTCCCTCTGCTTTTACGAAAGATCATTTCTGATAAGAGAGGCAGTAGCTACTTTGACCTAATGATAAAAACGTTGGTTGTAATTACGCTCATGGTTACGGTTATGAGTTTTCTAAGCATTTTTACTACTTATCTGAATCTGAATCATGTTTGCCGCCGTATTGTCCGGGTGGTTGAACTTGAGGGACAGGTATCTGACAAAGCCTATGATGTTTTCTACCGGCTTAAACAGCAGACAGGTCTTTCGCCAGAAATGATAGTAGAGGATGTAGAATACTGCGATGGTCAAAAGAAGATCCAATTGCGAGATACTTTTACAGTTACGATGACATACAGTCATCCATTTACAATCTTTACGCCATCCTTTGCGCCGCCTGTACAGATTATGATTCCTATGCGGGTGAGCATTACAGGCATGTCAGAAAAATATTGGAAGCTCTCCGACTGAGAATGCAGAAAGGAGGAAGGTAGTGGAACGTTTTAAACGTATTTTGGAGGACCGCAGGGGTGATGCCTTTGTATTTATTCTAGTTTTTGTATTTTTTATCCTGACACTTTCAGCCATACTGATTGAATATTTTCGCATGGAAAGCCTATATCAGCAGGTGGAATATGTACTTCAAAGAGGCGTAAATACTTCAGTAGAATACGCCATGCTGGACGAATACCGCAGGGATGGATATGCCCGTATTGATAGTGAGCTTGCAAAAGAAAAGTTGTACAAATACCTGCATGAAAGCATGAAACTGGATTCAGGACTGAATAAATATGCCGATAAAGAATGGGTTTATGAGCTTGAAATTAAAAGTGTTGATGCGACTGATAATCCTCCCCGACTCACGCTGAACGGAGCACTGAAGACCCGTAGCATTTTTAGCTTTCTCACCGGTGAGGTGAGACTTCCCTTTAATATATCCAGTGTTAACAACAGAATTGAGGAAGGAGGTCCTTAATGAAGAATAAATTCATCTTTGCTATTCCGCTTATATTTGCATGTTGTCTTCTCTTATCAGTTAATGTTTTTGCTATATCCAATAGCGATATTACTATAAATGTTGCCTCTCCCATAAATGACTTGCAAAACGAAAGCGGCATGGTAGCAGTTGAGCATTTTCCCGAAAATATCACTATCCGTATAATGGCTCAGACCGGTAAAATTACCGATGTTCAATTGGAGTATAGTGATCAAAACAGAAGCATTGAGCCTGAATATATACTAAACATTGAAAATAAAGAAGAGTGTGGTCCTTATACCATTACTGCAAAAACAGACCAAGGTGCAGTACTTACCATCACGGTAAATGTCTTGTATCAAGTTAAAGCCATCTATGACACCCGTTATCGCACCATAGGCATGAATGTCAGGGAAATTTATGAGGGTGAAACATTGCTACAATCCTTCGCAAAACCACAGCGTATAGATATTGTAAATGCCAATACGGTTGCAGACTATGAACAAGAACGGATTGCCGGATGGATCGGCAGATATGACGGTGGAACCTACACGTTAAAGGGCAGCAATGTGGTGGAGATTCATGACTTTAGATCCGGTAAGATATATGGAACATATGATGCCAACAGAGATTTTAAACCACTGACAACTCTTTATGGGTGGACACCCAAAACCATTATTGCTTTTGAAACTATGAGAAATACAGCATTGTCCTATCAAGCACCGGTTAAAATTGATGTGGAGGCTAATTGGTGTGATGAACAAAAACAGGAGTTTTATGGCAGACTTACCGCTCAGGACAAAGGGGTACCAGAACTGCTCTATCCCTACCAGACAACTTCCGTAACCTTTACTAAAGATGATATCCGCTTATCTCGAAACTTTACATATTTGGGGCTTGAATGGGATTATACGCCGGAGAGCGCTGAATACTTTGATGGGGAAAACAAGACACAGACCTCTGTTACTCAGAAAATCAATTACCAGATTCCCACTGTAGACTTTTATTTCAAGTTTAGGACACAGGAGGGAAACGACTTATCGGTTGTTATCCGAGCACCTGTCATGGTGAAACGTGGCGACAACTACTCCTTTACTGTGATTTACATGAACAGTGGAAAGAGTGCAGCCTATGACGTACCCTTAAAAGGTGTGGTGGATGGTGTCCTAATTGAAGAGATTCCTGTAATGAAAGACTTTACACCAAACGTAAGCAAAACCTATGTCATCAAACGCACCGCAGATACTACCGCCGATGAAATCCACCTGTGGGCTAATATTGGTGTACAAGTGGGTTTTATAGATGGAAATCTTTCCAATAACACGGCTACAGCGGTAATTAAAGTGATTGATCCTGAACCTGAACCAACGCCTAGTCCTGACGATAATCCTGAAGAACCTGAAGAACCTGAGAATCCACCTGAGGAGCCAGCAGATACACCAAGAATTTGTGATCTGTCAGTAAGCATATTAGCTCCACCTACGGTATATGAACATGAGGATTACAGTTATTCTGTGAGCTTTACTAACCACAGCGGTATAGTGCTGGAAACTGTGCTTTTGCAGACAAAAAATAACGAAATTATCTTGTCACAAGTTCCTAAAACCGTCAGCTTTAAACCTCAGGAAACAAAGGTCTTTACCTTTACAGGGACGGCGGGAAGCAAAGGCGAGGTATACAATCTGTGGGCTAATGTGGAAGCACCGGAGGGTTTTACAGATGAGAATTCCATTAATAATACTGCTGTTTCGAATATTAGAGTAGTAGAACGACCTTCTGATGATCCAGACCACCCTGAAGAACCTGATGATCCACCCAGCGAACCCGATGACCCACCGGACAATCCTGATGATCCCCAAAAACCACCTGACAACCCGGATAAACCTGAGGAACCAAGCAATCCACCAGATAACCCGGTGAAATTGTTATGTGATGTATGGGTAAACCTATCGTCTCCGCCCACCGTCTATGAACGGGAGGAATACAGCTTTACAGTATTCTTTGCCAACTCTACTGATAAAGAGCTGTCAGACGTAGGACTGAGTATCACAATTAACGGTAATGCGATTCCTGACATTCCCTCGACAACCAATTTTAAAGCCTTTGAAAAGAAAGCTTTTCTTGTTACAAAAACGGCTGGGGAAAAAGGTATACCTATCCGATTGTCGGCGGAAGTCTCGCCGCCTATTGGGTACATAGACACTAATACAAGTAATAACCGGGTTTGGACAGAAATAATGGTGTTAGAACGCCCTTATGATTTGGATGTACAAAGAATTACGCCCGATCAATATAAGGAAAACCAGTCCGTCATTACCACTGTGAAAGTATCCAATAAGGGCAGCCTGGACTTTACTCCGGGACAAAATGTTACTGTACTATTTCAAATACCTGAGTTATCTTTGTCAAAGCGAATTGATGCAGTAGTCATGGAGAAGGATACATGGAATGTTGTATCTATACGATGGGATACACCCAATGTGCAGAGCGACAAGGGAGTGACCCTGATTGCGATTATCAATCCTGAACAGTCATTAGGAAATGAAAGCACTGCCGACAATAATATCTATACTCAAGAGGCTGTGATTCAGAACATATCCTATGATGAGCCGGAGGAAAGCAGGGTGCTGCCTGACCCGCCGAAAAGAAATGAACAACCCAGAGTAACATGGTGGGAGCAGAGGTATGAAAGCGGCCAATTTGTATGGCGACAATTCTATGCGGAGTTAAAGATAAGTGCTGTGCTGGATTATGATACGAAAGCCAAAGGCTATCTCAAATCGGGTTACGGCTATTCTATTCGTGTTGTGAGTACTGTGAACACCAACTATGACAGATCGGAGTTGATTACGGCACCCCAGACGGCGGAAGTCTATCTACCGGAATACCGATATGATACGGCTGTTCCTCTAATAAAAGAGGGCAGTCAATTTGTCTTTAAGGAAAATCCCTCATCTCCCTTTAGGTATAGAAAACATTATATTCCTGTGTGGTTTCCGGATAACAGGGACTATATCATACAGCTCCTTGTCACCGATGTCCATACGCCTGGAGGAACGTTATCACGATGGATTATCGGAGGAGAGCTTAAAATTCATGTGGTAGACAGCATGTACTCTGATGATGTCACTACGGGTAATTGACATGATACTGCTATTTTGTGTTGTTCCTCTTTTGTGGGCGGCAGTAATGGATTATAGAAAGCGTATTATTCCTGATTGGACATGGATTGCAATCTTTCTGATTGGCAGCATATCTGTTTTTCTTCTACCATATCCGACTTTAACCCAGCGGACTATAGGTTTTTTGCTGCCGGGTGTTACTCTCTTCTATCTTGCCATGAAATATGGTGGTGTTGGTGGCGGTGATATCAAGCTTACGGCAGCATTGGGATTTTGCTTTGGATTGTATGGACTGGCGGTCATTCTCTTTTTTGCACTGGTTCCTGCCTGTCTTTATGCAAAGGTAACAAAGCAAAAGAGTGTTCCCCTGGCTGTATTCTTATGGATTGGCTTTTCTATTTATATCAGCATTATTTTTGTAAATGGCTTACTTGTCGCAGGATGATGTATAAGCATGAATTGGTCAGGATAAGGAGGTGTTTTGATGGAGCTTAAAACGATACTGGCCATCGTTCTTTGTCTGGTGATTGTAGGTGGTGCAGTATACCTGCACATCAAACAAAAAAAGAAATGAAGGCAGTAGTGCAAAAGGGACGGAATACCGTCCCTTTCCTGCTGCTGATTTGATTGGAGTGAGAATAAAATGGATGATGAAAAACGTATGGTGGATACCTATGAGGTAGAGTACGCTATCCATATTGGAGATAAAGAAATTCTTTTTGGAGTAGACGACAAGAAAATTGACTGTCCATACATGGTCTGCAATTGCACATGGGATAACCCTTTAGGTATCGACCACTATTTTAGTGCTGTGGGAAGTGCAGACTACCTGGAAATGATGACTGAGTTTACCTGCCGTGTGACGGAACAGCTCGAAACAGTCAAAGTAGAGAAATCTAAGATTACTGTTCCTTTAAAGCCTTTTACTTTAGAGCATTGTATTGAAAATAATAGTGAGCATAACCTTGAAAACAAAGTGGTGGTTATCCGCATGGAACGCTTGCGTCCAGAATACCGAACTGCTGATAAACAGCTTGTGCTGGTTACAGGCGGCTTTGGTGCTCATGCTAATTCCAGAGGTCGGGCGGTTTATACCACAAATCTATACTCAGGTAAGGAGTCACGCTGGAACCGGGGGGATATTTTGGGTGTAGTCAAGCCGGAATGCATGCCCGATTGGGCAAAGGAACGATTAATACAGATACAGGATGCGAGGCAAATAAAGCTGAAAAAATATGAGCCGGAGCGTTAGGAGGTCCGCAATATGGATAAGGAGATTAATGCCGGGTATGTCATTACCGATCGGCTGACTGTAGGAAACTCAGAATTTGTCATAGGTCAAAGCGAAAATGCTCTCGCCAAATTTGTGACATGGAAAGGTGAAAAGGGTCAAAAGAATTATTATTGGGGGCATTATTGCAAGGATCGTCTTACTGCCCTTGAAGATTTATGTAATCGCACACTCGATGAAATACATTATTTAAGAAACATTCAGCAAGGAAAAGAAATAGCACAAAAGCCGGAACAGCATGCTTTCAAGAAAAAATGTGAGCCGGTAAGATAGGGGGGATAAAAGTTGGCAACGAAGTTACAACTCATTACAGAACTTTCAGAAAGGACAGCCAATACGATTATTAAAAGTCCTGCCAACTGGACTTCCTTTTTGAAAACGGTAGGATGGAATTATAAATATCCATTTCATGACCAATTGCTGATTTATGCACAGCGCCCTGACGCAACTGCCTGTGCTCCAATTGAGCTATGGAACGAGAGATTTGGGAGATGGGTAAACCGAGGCGCGAAGGGAATAGCCCTTATTGATGACAGTGGAAGTCATTTAAGCTTGCGCCATGTGTTTGATGTATCGGATACAAACAGCCGATATGACCGGCCTGTAGTCCTTTGGACATTGAAAGATGGATATTCAGAGTATGTGATAGAAACATTGGAAAATGCTTTTGGTGATCTTAAGGATAAGAGCAATATGCCTTACGCAATTATTTCAGCCGCTATTAACGCTGCCCAAGATAATTATTCCGATTACCTTTCCGATCTCTTGTACAGCCGGGAGAACAGTTTTCTGGAGGAACTGGATGAGCTGAATGTGGATGTTATTTTTAAAAATGCACTCAGTAATTCGGTTGCATATGTACTCTTAGTCCGTTGTGGTTATCCTGCCAATGAATTTTTCAGTTTTGAGGATTTTCAGGATATTGTGAATTTTAATACCCTGGATACTATATCGAGGTTGGGGGCTGCAACAAGCGATATTTCCGAAATGATTTTAAAGGAAATTGGAGCGACAGTCAAAGAACTGCAAAAATCGGAGAGAAATCAAAATCGTACATTTGCAAAAAGTCAGGATGTACGACACAATAAAAGTGTAAATAACAGAGATGAAAGGGCGGATGGGCATGGAATTGACATACACGATGCAAAACGACTATCTGATACCGGATCTGACGCTGCCGGAGGAAGAAACGCACATCGGGAAATATGGGATGTTGCGAAAAACATACCTGAAAAACCACAGGAAAGGAACATACGCCAGCCTGATGTTGTCGGGGCAACTGAACAGTCATCTGACAGAGATAGACCAGACGGCGAAGGAACGAATCGAGACAATGGTAGCGAAGTTACTCACGGAGAATCCGGCACCGGACAAAGCGACAGACCCGATAGCATGGACGGGACATATGAACAATCTAAAGCATTCAGCAGAGGAAACAATACTGGTGGAACTGGTTTACAACTAACTCTTTTTCCCACAGTAGAACAACAAATTGAAGCTATAGAGCAGGCGGAGGATAATAAAACCTCCGCTTTTTCCATTTCACAGGAAGAAATTGACCATGCTCTTTGTAAAGGGTCAGGAGTTCAAGACGGTAAATTCCGCATATATCTACATTACCAAGAACAGCACAGCACAAAAGAGACCATTAATTTTCTTAAACAAGAATATGGTACCGGTGGTGGTACACATTTCTTTTTAGACGGAACCCATGGAAACGAATGGCACGATGGTAAAGGGATTTCCCTTAGTAAGAATGGTAGCTTTATAACAAATCCTGATATAAAACTGACATGGAGTCAGGTAGCAAAACGTCTTGGTGAGCTTATCTCTGTAGACAGATATTTAAACAGCAAGGAAAAAGAGCATCTACCAATAGTACGTCAGGAAATGGAAGGACGTCGTCAGAAGCTTGCAGAAGAAGCCTATGCTCGTACAATCCTAGACCGGGAGCCTGAATCTGTTGAACCGAACCAGCTTCCGTCAAGAGATACTGTAAACTATTCACTTCATCTTGGAGATACAGTGTATCTTGGTGCTGATGAATACGAGGTGGTGTCCTTTGACAGCAATGTAGTAGAACTGCGTGACATGAACTGCCCTATACTCACCAAACAATTCCAGCGTGAAACCTTTGAACGTATGATGCGGGAAAATCCATTAAACGATCATCTTATTGAGCAGGGGGGAATACCAGAGCAGCCGGCCGAAGAAGAAACGCAAACACCATCCCCACGAATGTTATACCAGACATATTTGTCCGAAATTGTCAGTAAGGTACGAGCTGACGAGATATATCCCATGCTGCGTGATCGTGATACAGATCCAGACAGCGCTAAACGAGAAATCGATATTGCAATTGACCGTATTGTTCTTTCCATGCAGAGGGAACAACCGGCTTTTTATGAAGCCTATACAAACTTGCCACATTTTAAAGAATGGTTTACCGAAGATGTATTCCAGAGGACATATCAGGATTATCTAACTGAAAAGAAGGATAGTGTTATTATTCACTCCAATGACCCTGATGCACCGGAATGGCTACAGGAATTAAGAGATGTGAATAAAACCCACGAACCTGATATTATTCAACAAAGTAAAAATGATGAGGATAATACACAGAACAGTGAAGTTACTAATGTCACTGTTGACCTTGAATCAGAAAAGATAAAACAAGAGCGCATCAATTACCATATCACCAATGATGAATTGGGGCATGGTGGTCAAAAAACCAAATATGGATGGAACATCACTGCCATTCGTCTCTTGAATCTCCTTGAAACAGAAAACAGACTTGCCACTTCAGAAGAACAGGAAATTCTGTCCCGGTATGTAGGATGGGGTGGAATGCCCCAAGTTTTTGATGAACAAAACAGTCAATGGGCAAAGGAATACAATGAGTTGAAGGAGCTACTTGATGAAGATGAATATGCATCCGCAAGAGCATCTACCTTAAACGCTCACTTTACTTCACCTGTAGTCATTAAAGCCATGTATACCTGTCTTGCAAATATGGGCTTTGAGACCGGTAATATATTGGAACCAAGTTGTGGTGTCGGTAACTTTTTGGGACTTATACCGGATAGCATGAAAGATTCAAAACTGTACGGTATAGAGCTTGACAGCATTACAGGCCGGATAGCCAAACAGCTTTATCAAAAGGCTAATATAGCAGTGCAAGGCTTCGAGGAAACAAACCTACCCGATAGCTTTTTTGACCTCGCCGTTGGCAATGTACCCTTTGGAAGTTATGGGGTAGCGGACAAGAAATATGATAAATATAAGTTTTTAATTCATGATTACTTTTTTGCAAAAACATTGGATAAGGTGCGGCCAGGAGGTATCATTGCATTTATTACTTCCAAGGGTACGATGGACAAACAAAATCCTGAAGTCCGGAAATACATTGCGCAGAGGGCAGAACTTTTAGGTGCTGTACGTCTTCCAAATAACGCATTTCTAGCAAACGCTGGTACAGAAGTCACCGCTGATATCCTATTTCTGCAAAAGAGAGATCGTGTGATTGATATTGTGCCGGATTGGGTGAATCTCTCTACAACAGAAGATGCTATTCCTGTTAATAGTTATTTTGCAGACAATACTGATATGATACTGGGTACAATGGGCTACAGCGAACGGATGTATGGAAATGCAAAAGAAACTACCTGTACACCTTATGAAAATGCTGATCTTGCAGAACTCCTTCGTGAAGCGTTAGAAAACATCCATGCAGAAATCACGGAATACGAGATGGATGATATATCTGATGATATAGATACCTCAATCCCGGCAGATCCCAATATGCGCAATTTTAGTTATACCGTAGTAGACGGCGAGGTCTACTACCGGGAAAACAGCAGGATGAACAAAGTGGAGGTATCCGTTACAGCAGAAGGACGAATCAAGGGCATGATTGCTATTCGGGATTGTGTCCGTGACCTGATTGAATATCAGACTGAGGATTACAGCGATGAAGTAATCCAAGAACAGCAGCAAAAGCTAAATAGATTATATGATACATTTACTTCAAAGTATGGACTACTAAACAGCCGTGGTAACAATATGGCTTTTTCCGATGACAGCTCTTACTGCCTGCTCTGTTCCCTTGAAATACTGGACGAGAACGGGGAGTTAGAGCGCAAAGCTGATATGTTTACCAAACGTACTATAAGGCAGCGCACAATAATTTCTCATGTAGATACTGCTACAGAAGCATTAGCCATCTCTATTGCAGAAAAAGCTTGTGTTGACATAGGATTCATGAAAGGTCTGACGGGGCTTTCCGAAGAACAGCTTATAAATGATCTTGAAGGTGTCGTGTTTCGCAATCCTGAAAAATTAGATAATGAAGGAACCCCGATATTTGAAACTGGGGATGCTTATCTATCCGGAAATGTGAGGGAGAAACTGAAAACTGCCCTGCAGTTTGCCCAGATGCACCCTGACATCTACAATATAAATGTTACTGCACTGGAAAGGGTGCAACTAAAGGATTTAAGCGCATCTGAAATCGATGTTCGCCTTGGAGCAACTTGGCTTCCTCCGGATGTGGTAAAGGACTTTATCTTTGAGCTTTTGGAAACTCCTTATATGTACAAACGTTATATTGATGTTTTTTACTCATCCTATACCGCCAACTGGAATGTTAAGGGCAAAAATGATGACCGCAGCGGCAATATCAAGGCTGTTATGACTTATGGAACTAACCGTATCAATGCCTACAAAATCATCGAAGAAACATTGAACCTCAAGGATGTACGTATTTTTGATACAGTTTATGAGGACGGCGTTGAGAAGCGTGTTCTGAACAAAAAGGAAACTGCCATTGCCCAGCAGAAACAGGAGACCATCAAAGAAGCGTTCCAAAGCTGGATTTGGAAAGACCCAACGCGTCGGGAACGACTGACGCGAATCTATAATGACCGTTTCAATTCCATTCGCCCTAGGGAATATGACGGCAGCCATATCCGGTTTACCGGAATGAACCCGGAAATTTCCCTTCGCAAGCATCAGGTGGATGCGGTAGCACATATTCTATACGGTGGCAATACCCTGTTGGCGCATTGTGTTGGAGCAGGAAAGACGTATGAAATGACGGCAGCAGCTATGGAAAGCAAGCATTTAGGACTTTGTCAAAAAAGCTTGTTTGTCGTACCTAACCATCTGACTGAACAATGGGCAGCAGAGTTTTTGCAGCTCTACCCTAGTGCCAATATCCTTGTAGCAACAAAAAAAGACTTTGAAACCAAAAACCGTAAAAAGTTTTGTGCCCGTATTGCAACCGGTGATTATGATGCCGTAATTATTGGACACAGTCAGTTTGAGAAAATCCCCATATCACAGGAACGGCAAAAACGGCAGCTTGAAGAACAGATTGCCGAGATTACAAGCGGTATCCAGGAACTTAAGGAAGAAAGAGGAGAGCGTTATGCCATAAAGCAGCTTGAAAAGACTAAAAAGACCTTAAAATCAAGGTTGGATAAGCTTAATGATACCAGCCGAAAAGATGATGTGGTGACATTTGAAGAACTGGGTGTTGATAGGCTGTTTGTAGACGAAGCTGACTTTTACAAAAATCTGTTTCTGTATACCAAGATGCGTAATGTGGCGGGACTTTCCCAAACTGAGGCACAAAAGTCCTCTGACCTTTTTGCAAAATGCCGTTATCTTGATGAACTGACAGAGGGACGAGGTATCATCTTTGCTACAGGAACACCAATCAGTAATTCAATTACTGAAATGTACACCATGCAAAGATATTTGCAATATGAAGCATTGAGAAAAAACGGACTCCAACATTTCGATTGCTGGGCAAGTACTTTTGGAGAGACCGTAACTGCCATCGAGCTTGCCCCGGAGGGTACTGGATACAGAGCAAAAACGAGATTTGCACGTTTTTATAACCTTCCTGAACTAATGAACATGTTCAAAGAAGTTGCAGATATCAAAACTGCAGATATGCTGAATCTTCCGGTGCCCAAAGCTAATTATCACAATGTTTCGGTAAAGCCCAGCCAATTTCAACAGGATATGGTGGCTGAACTTGCTGAACGAGCTGAGCGGGTACGAAACAAAGAGGTAGAACCATATGAGGATAACATGCTAAAAATCACTAATGACGGCCGTAAGCTGGCCCTTGAGCAGCGACTGACAAATCCAATGCTACCTGATTACGAAGATAGCAAAGTAAACGCCTGTGTGGAGAATATCTTTCGCTTTTGGCAGGAAAACAATGATAGGCAGCTAACGCAGCTTGTATTCTGTGATTTGTCTACACCGAAAAATGATGGAAACTTCAACGTGTATGATGATGTGAGGCAGAAACTTATAGAACGTGGTGTTCCTGCTGATGAAGTTGCTTTCATACACGATGCCAACACAGAGACCAGGAAGAAGGAGTTATTTGCCAAGGTTCGCAAAGGTCAGGTGCGTGTACTGTTAGGTTCTACCTTTAAGATGGGAGCCGGAACCAATGTACAGGATCGCTTAATTGCGCTCCATGATTTGGATTGTCCGTGGAGACCAAGGGATTTGGAACAGCGCAGCGGCAGAATAATTCGTCAGGGTAATAAAAACGACGAGGTGTATATTTTCAGGTATGTAACGGAAAATACCTTTGATGCTTATCTTTACCAAATACTTGAGAATAAGCAGCGTTTCATTTCGCAGATTATGACTTCAAAGTCACCGGTAAGAAGCGCTGAGGACATTGATGAAACAGCACTTTCCTATGCAGAGGTGAAAGCTTTGGCTACCGGAAATCTCTATATAAAAGAGAAGATGGATCTAGATATTCAAGTTTCTAAGCTTAAATTATTAAAAGCTAATCATCTGAGCCAGCGATATGCTTTGGAAGACAGACTACTTAAGCATTATCCGCAACAGATCAAGTCCACAGAGGAACGCATTGCGGGCTATGAAAAGGACCTTATTCTGTACGAAAAGCACAATGCATTAGAACCTGTTGCTGAAGGCGCTGAAGACAGCAAATTTGCAGGTATGACAGTAAAAGGTGTTCACTACACAGAAAAGGCTAAGGCTGGTGCAGCCATTCTTGAAGCCTGCAAGCTGATGACTTCTCCGGAGCCACAGGAATTGGGCTGCTATATGGAATTTCCGATGATGTTTTCCTTTGATGGGTTTAATAAGCAGTATCAAATCACTTTGCGAGGCGCTATGAGCCATACGGTTACACTAGGTACGGACACTCATGGTAATATCACAAGACTCAATAATGTTCTTGCTGAAATACCGAAGAAGTTGGAGTATTGCCGTGAGCAGTTAAAAACTCTACACCAACAGATAGAAACAGCAAAACAAGAGGTTAATATCCCCTTTGAAAAGGATGAGGAGCTGCAAACAAAATCCGCGCGGCTTTCGGAGCTTAATATTCTACTGAACATGGATAAACATGATAACGAAATGCTAGATGGTGAGCCGGACGAAAATGTAGATGTACCGGAAAAGAAAACTGTAGGCTATGAAAGATGAGGTGATAAAGGATGCCCTATGTAACACCGGAGCAAATTGAACGGGCGAAGAAGATGGATCTTTTGACCTATCTGCAATATTACGAACCACATGAGCTTGTGCGTTTCTCCGGAAACGTTTATACTACCCGCATGCATGATAGTCTTAAAATCAGTAACGGAAAATGGTGCTGGTGGTCACGCGGTATCGGTGGGCGCTCCGCTTTGGATTATCTGATTAAGGTACGGGGTATGTCGTTTCCCGAAGCGGTCATCCAGATAGATGGGCAGGCGGCAGTTATGCCACCTGTTTTGCCAAAGATACAAAAAACCTCCGAGCCAAAAAGATTGCTTCTTCCTGAAAAAAATGAAAACAATGATCGTATCATAGCCTATCTTATTGGGCGTGGCATCCATAGAGATATAATAGACTACTGCATTAAGAGCAACCGTCTGTATGAAAGCCGGGATTATCATAATGCAGTGTTTATTGGTTTTGACCGACATGGCGTTCCACGTTATGGTACACAGCGGGGAACATCTGGGAGACGGTATATGGGAGAACTGAATGGAAGTGACAAACACTTTTCGTTCTCAATTCCTGCTCGAAACGAAAGCTGCAAGTTGCATCTGTTTGAAAGTGCCATTGATTTATTGTCTTATGGTACGTTGGAATTACTCTCCGGCAGGGACTGGCTGCAACAAAATTATCTGTCACTTGCGGGTATTTATAAACCCAAACAGAATATTGAGGAAAGTACTCCTCCTGCTGCACTGGTACAATATCTGAATGAGCATTCGTATATTAATGATATTGCCTTGCACTTGGACAACGATACAGCTGGACGGTTAGCTGCAAAAACTATTCAGACTATTCTCATGTCTAAATATACCATTGCAGATGAACCACCAAAGCGTGGGAAGGATTATAACGATTATTTAAAGATGATTACTATAAAAGAAGTTGCATATCAAAGATGAGAAATAATTATAGCCATTAAATTCCTTTTTAATGTATACAACTACACTCTAACATGATATAATATAGAGTGTAGTTGTACTGGGAAGGAGGTACATGGTGGACAATATCGAAAGAGTTAACGAGATACTCTCACAAAACAATGGAATAGTTACTACATCACAGGTTACAGAGGCTAACATACCAAGGCATTATCTAAAAAAAATGCAGGATATGGGGCTCCTGACTAAGGTTGACAGGGGGATTTACATCAAACCCGATATGTGGGAAGATGAAATGTATATATTGCAGTATAAGTATAGTAGAGGTGTTTTTTCTCATGAAACAGCCTTATATATTCATGGTCTGACAGATAGAACACCCATGAAATATACTATGACATTCCCTTATGGGTATCATGTGCGTTCTCTAAAAGAAGAAAATGTAAAAGTTAAAAAATCCATTAAGGATATATATGAGCTTGGATTAACTACTGGTGCTTCACCCTGTGGTAATCCCATCCGTCTATACGATGTGGAACGGACACTTTGTGATATAGTTAAAGGTAATAATACCTGTGATATTCAAATTGTAAATCAGGCAATGAAGCAGTATGCCAAGATGCCAGAGAAAAATATTACCAAGCTTTTTGACTATGCCGAGAAAGTGAGGGTTAAGCCTAAAGTATTGAACTATATGGGGGTTTTGCTATGAGAACGAATAATCCAATGCAACTAAAAGCATATATAAAAAAGAAGGCCGTTGAAAAGAATATTTCCGCCCAGCTTGTCATGCAAAATTACATGATGGAAAGGTTACTGGAACGTATTTCTATATCAAAGTATAGATCCAATCTGATCTTAAAAGGTGGGTTTTTGATTTCAGCCATTGTCGGTTTGGATACTAGGGCGACGATGGATCTGGATACAACAATCAAAGGTTTTGATGTTAATCATGATACAGTTAGAAGAATTTTTGAGGAAATAAGCTCCATTCCTGTTGAAGATGATGTCAAATTTGAAGTACTGAATACTTCTGATATACGTGAGGGTGATGAATATCCAGGAATCAGAGTAGGGATTAAAGCCAATTATCCACCATTAGCTGTTTCACTTTCTGTGGATGTTACCACTGGAGATAAAATCACTCCTAGAGAAATCGAGTATTCATTTAAACTTTTATTTGATGACAGAACGATTAAAATCATGGCGTACAATTTAGAAACAGTACTTGCAGAAAAGTTGGAAACTGTAATAACCCGTGGAATTGCTAATACTAGACCAAGAGATTTTTATGACATTTATATCCTGTATCAGTTCAGAGGTCATGAATGTGATAAGTTGGTGTTGAAAAATGCTTTGAGAGAAACTGCGTCCAAGCGTAAAAGTATCTCGGTTATGTCAAATTATAAAACGGTGCTAGAAAACATAGCAAAGAGTGAGCAAATAAAAGGTTTTTGGAGAAAATATCAAATAGATTTTGACTATGCAAAAGACATTGATTTTATGGATATCTGCAAGTTAATAAATCAAATTTTTGATGAAATTGGGTTTTCAGATGTACAATAAAACTCTATTTTATTAAAATTTTGAGTTTGTTTGTATTTTTAAATGCAGCAAAATAGTAGCTGTGAAAAGCAAAAGAATCATTAAAGATAAGGCGTTGAAGAATCAGCGTCTTTTTTCTTTGCAAAAAATCAAGAAAGGAGGGTTTGCCATAATGAAAACCTATCAAGTAGAAATCAAGGAAACACTTTGCCTGACCGTTGAAATCCATGCCGAAAATGCACATCAGGCAGAGGAAATGGTTCGACAAGCATACAACAATCAGGATTATATACTTAATGCCGAGCACTTCACCGGGGTGGAATTTACATCACGCGAAAAAGAGATGAATGAGCAGTGCTGGAAACAAAAGCGGCATGAACATGAGCGATGACAAATACTTTTTTCGGCATGTGATTCTGAAACCAACTGTAAGTATCAACATAAGACCAGTGTCTTATGTTGTAGCAAGCACTGAATTTGGCTATCCAAATTCGCTTGTTAGGGGCTTTTGCCCCTAATACCCCTTACGCTTCACTCTTATTATATTAATAATTAAGGTGCTAATTATGAAGGACGCTACGCTATTGCGCTCCGAACGAAAGGAGTATAAACAAACAATGAGAAAACGAGGAATTTCAATTCTTGTTAGGCTTAATGCCCAAGAACAACAAAACCTTAAAAAGCAGGTGAAAAAATCGGGGCTTTCACAGGAAGCATTCATTCGCTCCCTCATCAACGGTTATGTACCCAAGGAACTGCCCCCTCTTGATTATTTTTCCATGATACGTGAACTTCATGCCATCGGCAGTAATTTGAATCAGATTGCGGCAAAGGCTAATGCCACCGATCATATCGGTAAAACCGTGTTTCAATATGAAGCTAACCGTCTCAGAAAGACGGTACAGGATATTATAGCGGCAGTTACAGTGCCGGAAAGGAGGACTGATAATGGCAACCACAGCGATATGGGACGTAACCGACCGCCTTGACCGGGTGATTGACTATGCGACCAATCCCCAAAAGACAGAAAACCTTGACTTTTCCAGTCCCGGTTTTCAGGGATTGCAAAATGTCTTAGCATACACACAACAGGATGCCAAAACCGAAAAGCAATTCTATGTGACTGGTATCAACTGCGACCCAGCCACCGCCTGCCAGCAAATGAATCGTACTAAACTACAATTTCAAAAGACTGGCAGCATTCTTGCTTTTCATGGCTACCAAGCCTTTGTACCAGGGGAAGCCACACCTGAAACTGCCCATGCTATCGGTGTGAAGCTGGCACAAGAGCTATGGGGCGACCGCTTTGAGGTAGTGGTTTCCACTCACCTTGACAAGGAGCATCTTCATAATCATTTCGTCTTAAACTCCGTGTCCTTTATGGATGGCAAGCGATATTACGACAATAATACCACCTATGCCCTCATGCGCAAGACCTCTGACCGACTGTGCCGGGAACACTCTCTTTCCGTCATTGAAAACCCGAAGCGTGGAAAAGCCAAGCACTATGCCGAATGGAAAGCTGAGCAGGAAAACAAACCTACTTGGCGGGGCTTAATCCGGGAGGATGTGGATAAAGCCGTTGCCACCTCTATGACCTTTACACAATTTATCACTGCCCTGCGAAATCAGAGCTATGAAGTCAAGACTGGTGTGAAATACATGGCCGTTCGACCACCCGGTAAAGAGCGTTTTGTTCGGCTTAAAACACTGGGAGATGATTACACCGAGGAAGCTATCAAGCAGCGTATCCTTCAAAATCAAAACCCAAAGCGGCCACTACCCTTGCCGGAACCAAAGCGAAAACGCTGTACACTGAAAGGTTCCTTCAAGACTGCAAGAAAGATTACCGGCCTTGAGGCCCTATACTTCCACTATCTGTATAAGATGGGGATTCTGCCCCGCAAACGTGCGTCCAGCAAAAGGACGCATTTTTTATTGCGTGAAGACCTTCGTCACCTGGAGGAAATCACCGCCCAAACCAAGCTGCTCTGCACTCACCATATTTCGAGCAAAGAACAGCTTTTCACATATCAATCCACTGTGAAACAGGAAATGAGCGTCCTGTACGCCGATCGTAAGTCCTTATACAACCAGATACGCCGGTGTAAAGATGAGGAACAGGTATCGGTATATAAGGAGCAGATTACTACTCTATCTAAGAAGCTCTCCCAGTTTCGCAAGGAGGTGAAGCTTTGTACTGGCATTCTGTCCCGTTCCGGGGAAATGCAGGAAAAGCTGTCCCGGATTAAGCAGGAAGAAATTGAACAACGAAAGGAGGAAAAAACCTATGAACAACGGAGCCGACGCAGCGGATCAAATCGTCAATTTAAGTCTTAAAGGGATTGAGGTGATTGCCAAAATCTCCGGCGAGGGTGCGAAAAACCTTGCCACATATTTATACGCCGTGCTAAGGGACCAGAAAAAGACAAAGGGTAAAACCCGTCTGGAAAGCCTTTTACGCAGCGGCAAGGAACTGAAAGTCTTTTCGGTCAGAAACGAGGACTTAAAGCAGTTTACCCATGAAGCAAAACGCTATGGTGTTCTGTATTGCGCCCTTCGGGATAAAAAAAGTCTGGACGGAATGTGCGACATTATGGTGCGAGCCGAGGATGCCTCCAAGATCAACCGTATTGTTGAGAGGTTCAAGTTGGCTACAGTAGATACAGCAAACATCAAGAGCGAAATTCAAAAATCCAGAGCCGCTAAGCAAGCAGAAAAAACACACGATGAAAAGCTTCCTGCCGAAAAGGGAACACCCGCTGAAAAAAACGCAGACGATTTTCTTGATGAACTCATGGCACAACCCAATCAGCCAGAGCCAGTTAAGGAGCAACCCAATAACCCAAACCCCACGACGGCGAAGACGGAGAAACCCCTTCCGTCCGAGCCTACCTACGAGCGCGGCGGGAAATCCGCCGAGGGTATGAGTGAGCCGGAACGGAAATCCGTTCGTAATGAGTTAAAGGAAATCCGGGAAGCTCAAAAGGAGCAGGCGGAACCGAAGCGTGAAACGGTCAAAGAGCAAGCCAAGTCCAATCAACAACCTGCTAAAGCAAACAGACCCAAAACAAAGTCCAAATCAAAAAACCGAAAGTGAGGTAATTTCTTATGAGTAGTTTCGATGATCTTTTCCGACAGGAAAATGAACAGCCCACTCCCCGTAATGACCGGCCTTTTGACAAAGAGGCGTGGGCACAGAAAAAACAAGAGCAGCGGGAACAGGTTTACACCATGATCGACGAGACGGCGGTAGCTGTATCCCAGGACGGTGCAAAGTTTCAAGGCTATCTGGATGTGCAGAGTCGTTTTGACCGTTACAGTGTTTCTAATGCCCTTTTAATCCTTGCACAGAAACCCAATGCCACTCGCATTGCGGACTTTGACACATGGAAAGAGCAAGGCGCATATATCCGTAAAAAGGAATCCGGCTTCTACATTCTGGAGCCGGGCGAGGAATACCAGCGGGAGGACGGCACCACCGGCATTAGCTACAACCCTAAAAAGATGTTTGACATTACCCAGACTGGAAACAGCCGCAAGCGGGAAACTCCATCCTACCCCGATGAACGCACCCGGCTCAAGGCGCTGATGGATCACGCACCTGTACCCATCCGTATCAGCGAAACCCTGCCAAACGGTGTGAACGCTCTGTACCAGTCAGATAAGCGGGAAATTCAAATTCGACGCGGCATGGACGCAGGCAGCATCTTCCGCACTCTATCCCAAGAGCTTGCCCATGCAGAAATGGATAAAGGTGATGGTAGCTACACCCGAACCGAGCATGGTTTTCACGCCTATTGTGCGTCGTATATGCTTTGCAAGCAATATGGCGTGGATAAAGGCGGCTTCTATCACTTTGAGGGTGCTCCTCAGGAATTGTCCGCTTTGGAGCCGCAGGATATCCGTGCCGAGCTGTCCACCATCAGGGAAGCTTCAGGAGAGATTTCCAGCCACATGAACCGGATGCTTAATCAACAGCGGCAGCAAAAACGGCAGGAGCCGGAACGATGATAGGAGGAATTGGCCATGAAGGAAGAAAAACGGTTGTTGACCCTTGACCAGTATGAGCATGGTGTCATGGTCAATGCCCTCAATGAACTACGTAACGATCTGATTGAAGAACAGCGCCCTACCGATGCCGTAGACGACCTGCTTCTAAAAACCATTGACGCCCCGACCAAAAAGCAAAAACGCAGGAGTCATGATGAGGCGCGATGAAACCGCAAGGAGCAACCTTATACTCTTTGCGGTTTTTTTAATTCCCGTGGTGTGGGCGGCTTTGTTGACCGCCCCTTCTCTTTCCGGGGGACTTCCTGAGATCCTTGAAAACCTCACGGCAGCGATGAACGATCCGTTTCATATTCAATGGGTGGACGATTCGCCCAAGTGCATCTTGATCTTTATCATTGCATATGGGATGGGCATCGGGATTTACCTTTCTACCAAACGCAACTATCGGCGCAGGGAGGAACATG
>JAQUTA010000069.1 GCA_028709965.1 Lutispora sp. | reverse complement strand
GGGTCAGAAACGGATGCTTTTGTGCCCATCCCTATGTGCAAAGGCTGTTAAACGTGAGCAAAGAGCAAATGGAGAAAAGAAAAAAAGGCAATATGAAAACCTATCCCGGCTTTGTACGACTTAGCTTCGCTCTATATAATAACACTAATGAGATTGATGTGCTGACTCAAATGTTAAAAAAGATTGTAAGAAGCAAAGAACAATATATTAAGGAATATCCTTTGTAATTACAGGTTAGAATATTAACAGCAATTGAAAAAGCCGCAAGGAGGTATTTCTTTGGCTAAAAAGCTTAATATGCTAATATTCAGCGGTGAATACGACAAAGCGTTGGCAGCATTGATATTAGCCAACACAGCAAGACAGATGGATGTAGATGTGACAATGTTTTTTGCTTTTTGGGGTCTTTGCTTGTTAAAAAATGATGAAAAAATAAATCTGGAAGGTAAAAGTTTCTATGAAAAGCTCTTTTCTATAATGACTCCAAAGGGTCCTGAAGAATTACCTCTATCCAAGATGAACTTCAGTGGCATTGGCAAAACCATGATGTTGGAAATGATGGAGGATGGAGAGGCTCCTAAGCTTATTGATTTTGTAAATGGTGCTCTCAATAAAGGTGTAAAATTTTACAGCTGCAAGCTTTCCATGGAAATTATGGGCATTGACAAGGCTGAGTTGATACCTGAGGTAGAAGTGATGGATGCCCAGCAATACCTAGAGGATGCTTTGGAAGCGGATATGCAGCTGTTTATATAAATAAGTCAGGTGCCAAAAGGCACCTGACTTATTTATATTTGTTTTTCTTTAAGCTTAGCCAGCATATCCACTGTCATTGAAGCCAAATCATATTTAGGATTCCAGCCCCATTCTAATCTTGCTGCATTATCATCTAAAGAATCTGGCCATGATTCAGCAATAGCCTGCCTAATGGGATCAACATCATAATCTATTTCAAACTCAGGTATGTGTTTCTTTATTTCTGCAGCCACATGCTCTGGTGCAAAACTCATAGCTGTAACATTGAATGCATTCCTATGAATAAGCTTGGATGGATCTGCTTCCATTAATTGCACTATAGAATCTAGTGCATCAGGCATATACATCATATCCATATATGTGCCCGCTTTAATAAAAGATGCATACTTTTTGTGTTTCAATGCTTCATAATAAATGTGAACTGCATAGTCTGTAGTGCCTCCGCCTGGCAAAGTCTCATAGGATATTAACCCTGGGAACCTTACACCCCTAGTGTCCAACCCAAATCTTTTGTAATAATAATCGCATAATAATTCTCCTGCTACCTTTGTCACTCCATACATAGTGGTTGGTCTTTGAATATCCTCCTGAGGAGTCTTTACCTTTTGTGAAGTGGGACCAAAAGCCGCTATTGAGCTGGGTGTAAATATTGCGCATCCAAATTCTCTACCAACTTCCAGTACATTATAGAGTCCACCCATATTTACATTCCAAGCTTTAGCAGGATTTGCTTCACCTGTTGCTGAAAGCATAGATGCAAGATGTATAATAGTATCTATATTGTATTTTTTTACTGTGTCAGCAATTTGCTGTGCATTTTCTGTATCAACCAGTTCATACAGTCCCTCTTCAACTACCTTAGAGCCTTGTGGTGTTCTTCTGCCTGAAGGGACCACATTGTCTGTACCATATATTTTTCTAAGATGTGCAGTAAGCTCTGAACCGATTTGTCCCAATGCACCAGTGATTAAAACCTTCTTCATTTACACACCCCCATATTATTTAATCAAATTAAGCTCTCTTCCAACTTTTTCAAAAGCCTTTATGGCTTCATCTAAATCTTTCTTGCTATGAGCCGCTGTTACCATTATTCTTACCCTTGCCGCACCCCTTGGTACAGTTGGGAATACTATACTTTGAGCAAATACTCCTTCTTCAAAAAGCCTTTTGCTAAGCTCAATGGCCAGTTTGTCTTCTCCTGCAATTACAGGAGTTATAGGAGTTTCGCTCTTCCCTGTATTAAAACCTAAATCATTTAAAGCTTTTTTCATGTATCTAGAATTTTCCCATAGTTTGTCTGTAAGCTCTGTGCTTTCGGATAATATGTTTATCGCTTCAAGGCAAGCTGCTGCTGCGGATGGTGGAACAGCTGTACTAAAGAGGAAAGGTCTTCCTCTATGATTTAGCCATTCAATTAAATTCTTCCTCCCTGCCACATATCCTCCAACTACACCAATAGCCTTTGATAAAGTTCCTATTTGTATATCAACTCTGCCATGAAGCCCAAAATGATCTGCAGAGCCTCTTCCGCTTTTGCCTAATACTCCACTTGCATGTGCATCATCTACATAAGTAAGACAGCCATACTTTTCTGCTAACTCTACAATTTCGGGCAACTTTGCAATATCCCCGTCCATGCTGAATACTCCATCAGTTATGATGAGCTTTGTATTGTAGTTGTCTTTTACCTCGTTTATTACTCTTTCCAAATCCTCTAAATCGCTATGCTTATATCTGATTACATCAGCACGGCTTAAACGGCATCCGTCTATTATGCTGGCATGGTTAAGTTCATCACTTATTATTACGTCCCCTTTGTCTACTACTGCAGCAATTACGCCTGCGTTTGCAGTAAACCCGGATTGGAATGTCAACACTGCTTCTACATGTTTAAACTCGGCAAGCCTTTTTTCCAGTTCTTCATGTATGCTCATATTTCCAATTATTGTTCTTACTGCTCCTGCTCCTACACCCCACTTTTCTACTGCTTCCAGAGATGCCTTTTTTAGTCTGGGATGATTTGCAAGACCTAAATAATTGTTAGAGGAAAGATTTATTACTTTTTTACCATTTATGATGCTTCTCGCCTCTGATGGGCTTTCCAATACAGTAAGTTTTCTGTATACACCTTGTTCTTTCAGCTCATTTAACTTTTTAGTAATAAAATCCAAATCATGAACACTCATTTTTATACCTCCCTCATAATATTATCAAAAATAACTTATTCAACAGATCAATCTAATCCGGCTACTAATAATTAGTATATCCAAGTAAAATCAATAATTCAAAACTGTGAAATGCTAATTTCTTGAATATTTTGTTAAATTAGTCCGTCTATCGCTTACAATCTTCGTATTTTGTAGTTTCTTAAAAATAACATAACTGCGTATATACTAATCACCTTTCTTTAAGTCTGTTTTGTTGAATCCTTTTACTGGAATCCATAATGCCTTTGAAAAACATCTCCAGTTCTTGAGATAGCTCACTGTTTTTTAAAAGCATTATGTTTTTTTTCACTACCTCTTCTTCCCTCTTAAAATTTAGTATATCAAGGCCCTTCTCTCCTTTTATTGCTCCAATTCTCGTTGCTAGTTCCATTCTGCTTTCAAATAGCTCTACAAGCCTTTCATCTATTTCATCAATTTGTTTTCTAAGTAATTCTAACTCTTCCATATGATTTCTCCTTTCCTACAGCATAAAATCTAGTATAGCTATAGATGCTGCTGCCTCCACAACAGGAACAGCCCTGGGTACTATACAGGGATCATGTCTGCCGGTTATATTAAACTCTACTTCTTCCATTTTGCCTATATCTACGCTATTTTGAGTTATGCCTATGGATGAAGTGGGCTTGATAGCCACTCTAAATATTACGGGCATACCGTTTGTAATTCCCCCAGCAATTCCTCCATTATGGTTAGTTCTGGTCTTTATTTCTCCATTGTCTAAATATAGTACATCATTGGCTTGGGAACCTTTCAGCCTTGTAATGTGAAAGCCGGAGCCAAACTCTATCCCCTTTACTCCAGGTATTGAAAAAAGAATGTGTGACAGCTTGCTCTCTACAGATCCGAAATATGGATCTCCAATGCCTGCAGGCAGTCCTAATAAAGCACATTCAATACTTCCACCAATTGAATCTTCGTCAGCTTTGGCTGATAATATCTCTTCTTTCATCATATTAGCTTTTTCTTTATCTATTAAAGGCAGTTCCATATCATTAAGCCTAGAGATCAAATCTTTATCTATATAATTAAAATCAAAGGCGTCGTCATCAATTTTTCCTATGCTCTTTATATGAGAAGTTATAACTATACCTTTATCCTCTAGTATCTGCCGACAAACACTTCCTGAAAAAACTATAGAAGCGGTGAGCCTTCCGGAGAAATGTCCCCCTCCTCTGTAATCGTTATAGCCTTTGTACTTTATTCTTCCTGTATAATCTCCGTGTCCCGGCCTTGGAATGTCTCTTATGTATTCATAATCACTGGATTTTTTATCATTGTTTCTAATAATAAAGGAAAGAGGAGTACCTGTTGTATAGCCATTGAAATATCCGCTCAATATTTCAAATTTGTCCTCTTCCGTCCTCTCTGTGGCAAAATCATTTCTTCCCGGAGCTCTCCTCTTCATCTGAAATCTTATAGCTTCTAGATCCAACTTAATGCCGGAAGGCAGACCATCTATTACTGCACCTATTGCCTCTCCGTGAGACTCACCAAAAATAGAAATTTTTATTTTATTCCCCCATATTCCACTCATGGATTTCGCCCCCTAACTTTTTAAAATCTTCCCAGAACCTCGGATAGGATTTGTTTACAAATTTCTCTCCTGTTATGATAAGAGGCTCTTTGCATCTTGCAGCTGCAATGGCCAATGCCATGGCTATCCTATGATCATTCCAGCTGTCTACAATTCCTCCACCGAAACTATTCACGCCTTCAATAACTAGGCCTTCGTCTTGCTCCACAATCTTACCTCCGATTTTATTCAACTCGCTGGCTATGGCCTTAAGCCTGTCAGATTCTTTTATTCTTAGCCTTCCTGCATTTTTTATAATTGTCCTGCCTTTGCTTAAAGAGGCTATGACAGAAATTATAGGAACAAGGTCAGGTATTTGGGAAGCATCTATTTCAATGCCCTTTAGATCACTTTTATGAGCTGTGACCCCATTATTTTTTATCTTCAAATTGCCACCCATTGCTTGGATTATCCTAGTTATATCCCGATCACCCTGGAGTGAATCCATGTTTAAGCCTTGACAAACCGTAGTTCCAGATAGCACTCCACCTGCAAGCCAGAATGCGGCCTGAGAGAAATCGCCCTCTACTGTGAATTTTCTTGACACATAGCTCTGTTTTCCCTGAATTTTAAAGCTATTGTAGTTATTATTCTCAATAATGATTCCAAAGCTTTTGAGCACATCCATTGTAAGGTCTACGTAACCTTTTGATTGGAGAGGGGTTTCTAATGTTATTTGAGAATCTCCCTCCAAAAGAGGCAAAGCATACATGAGGCCTGTTATGAATTGGGAGCTTATATCTCCTCTCACATAGAAATTATCTGGTTTCAACTTACCACACAAGGTTAATGGCAGCTTGCCAAAACTGTTTTTATATTTTATACCCTGTTTATCAAATATTTTATAATATATGTCTAGGGGTCTTTCTACTAGCTTGCCACTGCCTTCAAAGGTTATGCTTTCGCCTGTCAAGGCGGCTAAAGGTATCAAAAATCTGAGAGTGGAGCCGGACTCGATGCAATCGATTGTGCTTTCCTTTGATTCTGGTCTGGCCTTTCCCTTTATGATTATTTTGTGTCTATCCTCTTCACAGCTTATTATCTGAATATCTGTACCAAGAGAAGACAGACCTCTGCAAGTAGCCTCTATGTCTTTTGAAAGGATTACATTCTCAATTACGCTTTGGCCGGTAGAAAGAGCCCCGGCAATTATTGCCCTATGGCTTATACTTTTTGATGGTGGAATATGTACTATGCCATCTAACCCCTTTGGTATAATTTTTATAGCCATTTATCAATCTCATCCTTTTTTATGCTGTGAATATAACCTTCACCAATATCTTTTAAAAGAATAATTTTCATGTCATCAGAGCTTCCCTTCTTATCCAAGAGAACAATTTCCCTGATTTTTGCTTTATCCATATAGGGAAGTTCGCAAGGAAGTTTGTAGGATTTTAACAAATCAAAAATTTTATCTTGAGTACCTTTTGGAGTCAAATCCATAGTTTCTGCTTTCGCTGTAATATGAAGCGTCCCAATCGCCACTGCCTCTCCATGGCTATATTTTGAGTAATCATAATATTTTTCTATTGCATGACCAATAGTGTGTCCAAAATTCAGAAGCATTCTCTGTCCCTTATCTTTTTCATCTGCTTCCACTAAATCGGCTTTGATCTTACAGCATCTTCCAATAATATTATCGAAATTCTCTAAGGATAGAGCTTTGTCTTTTTCCTTAAGCAACTGAAATAGTCCTCTATCCTTTATACAAGCATATTTTATTACCTCTCCCATGCCATCAGCTAGATATCTTTTATTCAATGAAGTCAGCAGCTCCGGATCAATTATTACAGCTTCAGGTTGATGGAAGTTGCCTATGAGATTTTTTCCTTCGTTTATATTTATGCCCACCTTTCCCCCTATGCTGCTGTCCACCTGTGCAATTAGAGTAGTAGGTACTTGGATATACTTAATGCCTCTTAGCAGCGCCGATGCTGCAAATCCCCCTAGATCTCCCACTACTCCACCACCAAAAGCAATAATCAAATCTCCCCTTGTAATACCACCTTTTAACAAACTAGAACAGAGCTTTTCAAAGGATTGGAAAGACTTGCTGCTCTCGCCCGGCTCCACTTTTGCTATAAAAGCTTCAAAACCTTCTTGTCTAAGGCTTGTCACGAGCCTTTCTCCATATAGTTTATCCACATTAGTATCGGTAACTATGTAAACTTTTCTGTCTGAATAAATATCTTTTATTATTTTGCCGCAATCATTTATAATGCCTCTTTGGATATAAATCGGATATGCTTTGAAATCTGTCTTAACATCTACAATTTTCAATTTAATCACTTCCTCAGACATGTTAATTCTTCAAAATACTATCATTTACCTTTTTTATTGTATAGGAAAGTATACTTTCCTATACAATAAAAAAACATTTACCGATAATGGTAAATGTTTTTTATAAATCCTTAACTTAACAATCTCTTTTCCCCTTGAATATCCTGAATGGGTTTGATGTTTTGGGTTACTTCCAGGGTACCCATATAGTTTCCTTTACTATCCCTTACTGCAAAGTACCTGATATATACAAACAAGTCTCCCATCTTAATCCAGAAATCTTCATGGTCTTTTATGCCGGCTTTGAAATCATGGAGTATTTTCTCTACCGTATGAACACTTGCTGGTGGATGGCAGTTTTGAACACTCCTGCCTATTACCGCCTTAGTCCTGGCAAATATTCTCTCCTTACCTTGAGAAAAATACTTTACTACATCATCTTTGTCTATAAATGTCATATCAAAAGGCAGAGTATTCAATAGGGATTCAATCTCCTCTGCTCTTAGAATTCCTGCGCCAAATTTCACATAGCCAGGAGCTTCTGAAGATGTCTTCTCTTTATCTTTCTTTTCTACATTTACCCTCTGAGGCTTCCATATCCCTGATGGTTCAGTGAGGCAATATCCTATTTCATCACTTTCTTCCATTATTATTATCCATTCGTCCTCTGTAAGAGTATCTTTGCACATTGGAAATAATATGTTTTCTTCTTTAAAGATCATCTCATTAACCCTATTCATCAAAGCTTCCAATCTTTTAACTATTTCCTCTTTGTTGCCTCTATAGTTGCCCAACTCTATCTTAATGCCCTTTATCTCTGCCCTTATCTCATCATCAACACCCCACATAACCTTAGGAGGTGCTGTAATCTCGTATTTCTCTAAGTAAGGGAATATAAGATTTTCTTTCCTGCTGTAGTGCTTGTCAATATCCCAAAGCAGGTTCAGACCTTCAGTCAATCTGTTTATATTATCCTTGCTATCATCGGCTGCAAAAGAATTTAATGCATCCTTGAGCTGCCCTTTTAGTAATTTTTCCAGTTCTCGGTTTTCCATCAAAAATGTATTAAGGGGGTGGCCGGGCGTTTTATCCATCTCCTGCATTTCGGCTTTGTGAATATCTTCAATGGATCCTTTAAATACCGAAGCATGGACATCACATAGTCTTTGCACTTCTTGTATCGGCATACCTTCCGCTATTATGGCTGCCTCCATTTCCGATATTTCAGATGCGGAAACACCTTCAATAAGCTCTGCAAATCTCTCCTTTACTTCCTCTACGCTTTTCCCGTCATGGAGCTCAAGTATAAGTTCCTTTAATACTTTTTTTCTGTATTCTCTGTTATTGATTATTTCACTCATGAAAATCCCTCCTATATTAATTTTAATTAATGTCTGGATAATTTTGTTATCTTAATAATAAACTATGGTAAATCAATTTTCCGTGATTTATATCACAATTCGAGGGCTTATGATCCCTGAGTTTTTCTAGAATAAGTTTCTCAATAAAGGGGTATAGTTATTCTTAAATAACTATACCCCTTTATTAGTTCCTTACCTTTCGAATTATGCTATCAGCTATTTCTTCTATAGCTGTCACCTCATCTGATAAACCCGCTTCATATGCACTTTTCGGCATTCCATATACCGCGCAAGTTTTTTCGTTTTGAGTTATAGCATAGCACTTGCCTTTTGCCTTTATTTGACGTAAGCCCTCAGTGCCGTCCTTACCCATGCCTGTCAAAACAACAACTAGTATATTTAAATTAGGGAAATTATCCGCTACTGATTTAAACAATACATCTGCTGCCGGACGCACTCCATTTACTGTTGGTGTGTCCTCCATCTTTATAATCATTGTATTTGATGCTGACTTAGCAAGAACCATATGTCTACCGCCTTTTGCAACATATATAGTTCCCGCAGAAGGCATATCTCCCTCTTTAGCTTCAAAAACTTCTAATTTACTTATGTTATTTAAGGATTTAGAAAAAATAGCTGTAAACTCAGCTGGCATATGCTGCACAATTAGTACCGGCACCTCCAAATCTGAGGGCAATTTACCACAAACCTCATATAGAGCCTTTGGTCCTCCGGTTGAAGATGCTATAAGCACTAAATCTATCTTTGACTTTAATGCTTTGTTTTGAGGTTTTTGGTTTTCATCTTCTGTAACTGATGCCCTGCTGATCGGTTTATAAAACTTATTGATTGCTATATGATTAAATATGACTTTTAAATAACTTGATATGCGAAACATATTTTTTTCTGGATCGTCACCTTTAGGTTTTGAGATAAAATCCAAGGCTCCCATTTCTAATGCCTCTACAGTAAGAGCTACATTGTCATCTCCAGCAGAACTAATCATTATGACTTTAGTATCTTCATATTTTTCTTTTATTTCTCGCAAAACATCTATTCCATTAATATCGGGCATATGTACATCCAATAAAACTACATCTACTTTGTTTTGTTTTAAATGTTCTAAGCATGCCATACCATTAGCTACAGAAGCTTGAACCCGAGCAGAATTAGTCCTCTCCACTGCATCATTCAGAAACTTACGAAATACTGCCGAATCATCTACTATCATTACATCTATTTTTTTCATATTCTTTACTGCACCTACTTCATATTATATACTTGAGATTCTGCATAAATAAAAAAGCTGCAAAATTTTGCAGCTGCTTATTTCAGATGGTGCGCCATCGGGGACTCGAACCCAGGACCCATTGATTAAGAGTCAATTGCTCTACCAACTGAGCTAATGGCGCATGAAAATTTGACACCGTCGAAATCGACTTCTTTATTATACAAAAGATAAAATAATATGTCAACCTATTATGCAGCTAATTAAATTCATTTTTTATTCCTGAATTTTGACACTCCCCATACCTAAAGGTAGGGGATTCTTGGGTGATTAAATCGAAATCCATTTCTGGTATCGGAGTATGACCCCAAGTTCAGGGCTATGCCATTAGCCCATCCTAGACCAGAGCATATTAGCTGTCTAGGCTGATAGACTTTTACCATCTACCACAGTTGCAGATATGATGTTGATTGCCCCAAGTCTGTCCCGATGGGCTTTGTATCCGCAACCGCACTTGTATTTCCTATCGTTGGCTTTATTTAGTTCGCCACATTTTGGACATTTCTGGCTTGTGTGTTTCGGATTAACGTATTCAACTTTGATACCTGCCAGAATTGCCTTGTATTCGATATATTGAGCCAGTCTATAAAAACTCCAAGTATGCAAATTCTTCTCATTTTTACGGCTTGTTTTTGCCGTGTTGCGTATATTCGTTAGACGTTCTAATCGAATTACAACAACATTGTTTTCTTTAGCAAAGTTGACGATTTCCCTACTGATTTTATGGTCTTGGTCTTTCATCCAACGCTGTTCTTTATCGTGACGTTTCTCAATGGCTTTTAATTTTTTTAGTTTGCCTAGCTTACGTCGAGCAGAACGATGCTTGCGTTTGATGAATTTATTTTGCCTGCCATTGCCTACAAACTTGGTTTTCCCACCTTCCAAAACGGCTACGGCAGGAATTTTTAGACCTAAATCCACACCCATGACCTTGCCGTTTTGAGATTGTTGTTCAGGCAATTTTACGGCTATTTGAGCTATATATTTGCCAGACTTTTGCGTGATACGAAGACTACCCAACTTGTCTGTTAATCGTTCTCGCTGATAGTCGGTCAAAATCCCTTTAACTTCAATGCGTTTGGACTTGTCAGCTATCAATACGGGGAACGATAAGACGTTTCCATTCAGAGAATAGTTTTGATTATTCCAGATTGCTAAAGGTTTTTTTAGGATTGGGACTTTGACTTCTTTTTGGTCTTCCGGCTTTAAACGAGCATTGGCACGACAATTCTTTTTGTACTTCTTAAACACGCTTTTAGCATCCTGAATAGCTTGATTTTTAACTGCACTAGGAAGCTCTGCATTGACTGTCTTGCTAGTGTATTTTAGGCTTGTGCCTGCTTCTACAAAGTCGGCTACAATTTGGTTAACTAGTCGGATATATTCTTTCGCTGTTGCTTGCAGAAAATGAATCTGCTCTTTAGTTAACTCTAATTTAATTTTGACGGTGATTTGCATGATTTCACCCCCTTTGCGAAGTTTTTTGACTTTCGATATACTGCTTGATTACTGAAAGCGGCGCACCACCTACGGTAGCAACAAAATAACTGTTTGTCCAGAGTGTAGGCAGTTTAGTTGTCAAATGCTTAAACTCCTTCCTTAATATCCTCGAAGTATGCCCTTTAATCTCTTTAATGAGCTTATGAACACCATATTGTGGGTCTATTTCTACTAGCAAATGTACATGGTCTGGCATGATTTCCATTTCGAATATTTCAGATTGACGTTCGGCGCAAATGCTTGCAATCAACTCCTTTAATCTCCGTTCTACGTCATCAACAAGAACCTTCCTGCGATACTTAGGACACCAGACTATATGATATTTACAGGAGTACACAACATTTTTGTTTGACTTAAATTTAGTATTCATATTTGTATTATATCATAGCTAGTTATCTAATATATATGTAAATAAAATAACCGATTGAAAACATCGAGTTTTCCAATCGGTTGTCTTATGTCCCCGCAGCTAAAGCAAGGGGCTTTACAACACTTTCGGTAAAAATAATTTCTATGCTTTCATATCCTAATCCTCTCAAAAAATCCTCTAGAAACATCTTTGTGTTACCATCCGCCTCTTCTAAGAAGCCCTTTTCAGCAAGCTGAGCTTCAATCTTTTCTTTTTCCAAAGATAACTGATCAAAAATGTCGTTTATGCTTAAATTATTGAAAATTGAATTTTTTTCATCATATACGTAAATGCTTTTATCATCTATTACATGATCCATTATTTTTGATTTCTTCAGTTTGATTTCAATAACTTTTTCTTCGTTAGATAATATTTGTATATCCTGAGCATTTATACCAGCTTTTAAATAACCATCGTATTTTATTAAAAATGACTTTTCTGTGAAAGGCAGTTGGAAATCTTTGATCTTCATATTGTCCTTAAAGGCCACTACATTGCTATAATAATACTTGCTGGATGACATTTCCCACAGCCGCTCAACCCTTTCCAGAATGATAGTTGAATCTTCTATCGTTTCTTTGCTTATTGTACCCACCGGATTAGTATCTCTTCTGCCATTTATCATGCCGGATATAGAAAAAGTTATTGCTAAAACTAATAATAGAATGACTATTAATTTTATTGATATCAAATTTATAAATTTCATATAATCAAGACCCCTCAAAAAACATTAATACGATTTCTCTTACTTAATAATATTACAAGGAGCCACACATTATCTCCCCATTAATTATTGAACTATTAATTCTATCGCTTTATCTCTGGGCAGAGGCTTGCTAAAAAGATATCCCTGAGCCATATCGCAATTAAATCGTTCTAGATAATTTAACTGCACCTCTTCTTCCACTCCTTCTGCTACTACTTTAAGATCAAGATCATGAGCCAGCGATATAATTGAACCGGCTAAACTACCTTTTTCATCTGTTGCTAATATATTATCTATGAATGATTTATCTATCTTCAAAATATTGATTGGCAGTTCTCTCAAATATGTCAAGGAAGAATAACCTGTGCCAAAGTCATCTAGAGAAACCTTAACTCCTAACGCCCTTAGCTCTCTAATTTTGTTTAAGTTTGAATCCATGTCCTCGATCAATACACTTTCCGTTATCTCCAACTCTAAGTATTGGGGCTCCAAATTCTTCTCCTGCAAAATACTTGCAACCATAGGCACAAAGCTATCCTGCAACAGCTGCACCACAGATACATTCACAGATACGCTGATATCCTTCCGCCCTATATTTATTATATCTTTAATAAAATCACAAGCTTCACTAATAACCCATTCACCCAAAGGAATTATCAATCCGGAGTTCTCTGCAATGCCTATAAAATCTAAAGACCAGCTAATTAAAGTCAACAACTATTTTTAGAAATCTGAGTTATATTTTTATGTACAACAAAAAGGCCATCATAAAACACGAACGATGGGAAAGAAGGATGATAAAACTATATCTTAGGCC
>JAQUTA010000068.1 GCA_028709965.1 Lutispora sp. | reverse complement strand
CTTTTTCTTATCTCAATGCTTGAATAAGCTCCATTTTTAATAATCTTATTTAAAATCAAATAAGCTTCCTCTCTAGCCCAATTCTTATCCATAAATTCCACTCCAAATAATATATTTATTCAAAAGACTGATAGCTGTGCTATCAGTCTCTTCTTCCTCTTATTATCAAAAGCCTTAATAATTGTGATATTGCAACAATAGTAGCAGCCACATAAGTAAGTGCAGCAGCTGATAAAACCTTTTTAGCTCCATATACTTCGCTGCTTCCAACCAATCCATAGTTTTCCAATGCAATTATTGCTCTATTGCTGGCGTTATACTCAACAGGCAGAGTTACTATTTGAAATAAGACAACCGCACTGAAAAGATATATTCCCAGAGTAAATAATTGCGCTATATTTAAAACCAAAGCAATAAGAATCAAAAACCATGAAGCTTGTGAACCTATTGAAGCAATAGGAGCTATTGCATTTCTTAGCGCTAGTGGTGCATAGCTTTCACTATGCTGTATTGCATGACCACATTCGTGGGCTGCAACCCCTGCAGAGGCTAATGAGCTTCCATTGTAAACCTCCTGAGACAGCCTAAGCACTCTAGTTCTTGGATCATAGTGATCTGTCAGATTTCCTCTAACCAATTCAATTGGCACACTGTTAAGCCCATTTGCATCTAATATCCTTCTTGCTACTTCATATCCTGTATAACCGTTGCTATTTCTAATTCTTAGAAATTTATTAAACGTTGATGAAACCTTTGTCTGAGCATAAAACGCAAAAATCATAGCAGGAATAAGCAATATAAATGTAGGATCAGAATATCTGTAAAACATCTCTTTTATTCCTCCTTAACCAAGATAAGTATTTAACTCTATACTATGCCCTCTTAAATAAGCCTCTACATCCATCTTCCTTTGATTCTCAAACTGTATTTCTGAAATCGATAAAAATCCTTTTCCACAGCTAACAACAATGCTATCCTTATTTATTTTCATAATTTTACCATGCTCTGCATTTGCCTTTTCTTCATCAATAGTTTTTGCAGAAAATATTTTAAACATTTCCCCATCATAATAAGAAAAGGCTCCAGGCCATGGATAAGTTCCTCTTATCAAATTATTGATTCTTTTAGAATCCCAAGACCAATCAATCTTTCCTGTGTTTTTTACGAGAATAGGAGCATATGTGGCTTCTTCGTGATTTTGTTTTGTTCTTAAAGCTTTGCCAGAACTTATAGCTTCTAAGGTTCTGACCAGAACCTCTGCTCCAATATCTGAAAGTTTATCATGCAACTCTTTAGCATTCATATCTTTTCCTATCTTTACTTCTCTTTTTAATAATATATCACCTGTATCTAGACCGATATCCATGTACATTGTAGTTATGCCGGTTATCTCATCCCCATTAATGATGCTCCAGTTTATTGGTGCTGCTCCCCTTAACTTTGGTAATAATGAGGCATGAACGTTAATACAACCAAGAGCTGGTATATCAAGTATTTCCTTTGATAGTATCTGACCAAATGCAACAACGATAATCGCATCCGGCTTTATTTCACTTAATAGTTTAACAAATTCTGGACTTTTAATTTTTTCAGGCTGATATACCTCAATTCCTAATTCTAATGCAGCGATTTTTATTGGAGGCGCTACTAACTTATTGCCTCTTCCCTTGGGTCTATCTGGTTGTGCTACTACTGAACATACGTCATATCCATTGTTATGCAATGCTATTAAACTCGGCACTGCAAAATCCGGTGTACCCATAAAAACTATTCTCATATTATTCTCTTCCTTGTTCTTTTATTGTTAAAGCCTTATCTGTAAATAGTATTCCATTTAGATGATCTATTTCATGACAAAGTGCAACAGCTAAAAGTTCATTCCCTGTTATCTCGAAAGTTTCTCCTTTTCTATTTTGGGCTCTCACAATCACTTTCTCAGGTCTTTTTACTGTTCCAGATTTTCCGGGTATGCTCAGGCAGCCTTCCTCTTTTACTTGCTCTCCTTTTTCGTATACCAATATGGGGTTTATCAATTCTATTAAACCATCTCCGACATCGATGACAACTGCTCTTCTCAACACACCCACTTGAGGAGCCGCCAATCCGACTCCCTCGGCTGCTTTCATGGTCTCAGTCATATCATCTAAGAGAGTTATAATTCTATCATCTATATTCTCCACTTTTTTAGATGTTTTTCTCAATATTTCATCTGAATCTTTTCTTATCATTCTAACAGCCATTTTATTCCTCCTATCAACCTATTAACACTACTATAGCATATTCAATGGATTAATATCCACACTTACACTTACTTCATTTAAATTTAATATACTAGAATTATTGAACTCTTTCATTAAGTTTAATAACTCTTTTTCGTCACTGGATTTGAAAACCAGCTGCCATCTATGCTTATTATTTATCCTTGAAAGTGGAGCAGGTGAAGGACCCCATACCTCAATATTCTTTCTATCACTGCGCAGTTTACTAATCATATTGTTAGCTTCCTTAGCTGCTTTTATCACCTTTTCTTCCTTAAAACCGCTTATAACTATGTGCCCTAAGTGAGAAAAAGGAGGGTAATTCATCTCTTTTCTCAATTTTATCTCATCATTATAAAATCCTGGGTAGTCATGGTTTTTTGCATATAATAAACTATAATGCTCGGGTGAATAGGATTGAATAATAACCTTCCCTGACTTATCTCCCCTGCCCGCTCTACCTGCCGATTGAGTAACCATCTGAAAGGTTTTTTCGCCTGCTCTGAAATCAGGTAAGTTCAAGTAAGTGTCTGCTGTAATAATTCCTACCAGTGTAACATTAGGAAAATCATGACCTTTTCCTATCATTTGCGTGCCAATTAAAGCAGAAGCTTCCTTATTCCGAAATTTATCAAGTATTATCCTATGAGAATTCTTCTTAGTAGTTGTGTCAGCATCCATCCTTAAAACTTTTATATCCTCAAAGGCATTTTGAAATTCCTTTTCTACTCTTTGAGTGCCAATACCAAAATACTTTATGTAGCTGCTTTTGCAACTTGGACACTCCTTAGGGTTAGATTGAGAATACCCGCAATAATGACAGGATAGGTAATTTCCCTTAGCATGATATGTGAGCGAAATATTGCAATTTGGGCATTTAGCTACAAAGCCACAGCTTCTGCAGGAAACAAAGGTAGAATATCCTCTCCTATTTAAAAACAGTATAATTTGATCTTCCTGATCTAAAGCAGTTCTTATTTCTTCGCTAAGGTTTCGACTAAAAATACTTTTGTTGCCTGCTTTTAATTCTTCTCTCATATCTACTATTTTTACATCCGGCATCATTTTGTTATTTACTCTAGTATTTATTTGCACCAATCTCATATTGCTTAATTGGTTTGATGCTTTATAGTAGCTTTCAACAGACGGCGTAGCAGAACCTAATAATACATTTGACCCTTCAATGGCACTCCTTTTCAATGCAACTTCCCGAGCATCATACTTTGGCCTAGTTTCTGATTTATATGTATTCTCATGCTCTTCATCAATTATTATTATTCCAAGTTTATTAAAAGGAGCAAATATTGCAGATCTTGCTCCAATAGCCACTGTAGCTCTCCCTTCAGCAATTCTTCTCCACTCATCGTATTTTTCCCCATTTGATAAGCCACTGTGCAAAACTGCCACAGTATTTCCGAATCTGGCTATGAAGCGCCTGATCATTTGAGGAGTCAAAGATATCTCCGGGACAAGCACAATGCCTTGCTTACCTTTATTTAACTCTTCTTCAATCAATTGAAGATATATTTCTGTTTTACCGCTGCCAGTGACACCATGAAGAAGTACATTTCGATGTTCTTCAAAACACTCCTTAATTTCCTCCATAGCCCTATTTTGTTCTTTAGTAAGAATCTTTTTATTATCTGAAGAAATTTCTTCAGGTATTAATCTATAGGCTTCTTTTTCTTCAATTCTTATAATACCTTTGCTAAGCAAGCTATTAATAGTATCTCTGCTAATTGCATAATCTCTTTGTATGCTTGAAAGACTGATACCAGGATTTGAAGTGACCAAATCTACCAATAACTTCTGCTTTTTTGCATTAGAAGGGATGTTTATCTTCTCAGTATCATTTAAATAGATAAAGCTTTCATACTTAATATTTTCTTGAATCTTTACTTTTTGATGTTTCTTTAATACACCAAGTTTTATAAGTTTCCTTATTGCATTTTCCAATAGGTTATCATTAAAATTATCTCGCAACTCTTCTTTTGATACCTTGCCGTCATTTTCCTCTATGAATTCCAGAATATCCATTAGAACTTCCGGATTGCCTTCTCTTAGTAAATTTAAGTCTCCATAATCCTTGTTTAACTCATAAAAATATGTATTTTTAACTCTTATATTGGCAGGCAATGCCCCATGAATAGCTTCTATGTAATAACATAAGTATTTTTCTCTCATCCACCATATAACTTTCAACATATTTCTGGACAAAAATATATCATTGCTAGGTAAGCTTATAATATATTTCAATCTTTTTTTTTCTAAATCAATATTTTTTTCCATTCCAACAACATAGCCTGCAATTTTTTTGTTTGCTCTTCCAAAGGGCACAATTACTCTGTGTCCAATCTTTAAATCTATGCCTTCAGGGATTAAATAACTATATACCTTATCAGTTTCTTTGCATTTATTATCAACAATAATTTGTGCTATTTTCATATCATTCAAAATATCTCCCCACCTCCCCCTCTATGTGAAAAAGCGCACTTAAGTACGCTTCAGAGTTTAATTATTCTATCCAATATAAGATCTGCCAATTGATGCTTAGACATTTTGGGCATGCTCTCCACATTCCCATTTCTATCTATTATTTTCACAATATTCGTATCAACGGCAAAACCAGCTCCTTCGGTAAATAAATCATTTGCCACTATAAAATCAAGATTTTTCTTCAACATTTTCTCTTTTGCATTCTCTACAAGATTTTGTGTTTCCATTGCAAATCCGACTAATATTTTGTCTCCTTTAATTTTACCAAGTTCGTATAATATATCTGGATTTTTTACTAACTCTAATGTGAGGTTTTCATCCTTTTTTTTGATTTTTTGATCACATGCTTTAGCAGGTGTGTAATCCGCAACTGCTGCACCTTTTATTATTATATGAGCTTCATCAAAATGTTCCATAATTTTTTTTTGCATATCTTTTGCTGAATGTACAGGAATAAAGAAAACATCTTTAGGTATATCCAATGCAGTAGGTCCAGATATAAGGTATACATTAGCTCCTCTTCTTGCGGCTCTTTTTGCAATGGCATAACCCATTTTACCAGTAGAATGATTGGAGATAAATCTGACAGGGTCAATAGCTTCTCTTGTAGGGCCTGCAGTAACAATTATTGTTTTGCCAACATAATCTCTATTATTATTAAGCATATTATCTATATATCCTTCTATTACAGAAGGCTCAGCCATTTTACCTTTACCTATGTCCCCACAAGCAAGTCTGCCTTCTCCTGGCTCTATGAAATAGTATCCAAGCTCTATTAAACGGGCAATATTTGATTGTAAGATTTTATTTTCATACATATTACAGTTCATTGCAGGAGCAAACATCACAGGAGCTTGGGTCGCTATCACTGTGGTAGTAAGCATATCATCAGCTATACCATTGGCTATTTTCCCAATGATATTGGCTGTAGCCGGTGCAATAATGACTAAGTCAGCTTTTTTTGCAAGAGAAATATGCTGTATTTCCCAATATTTTGGTTCTTTAAACATGTCAACAGATACTTGATTAGAAGATAAAGCTTGAAAAGTTAATGGGCTAATAAAATTCGCAGCATTCTCAGTCATAATTACATCTACATTGGCTCCTGCTTTTATCAAGCGGCTTACTAAGTCGCAGGATTTGTATGCCGCTATCCCTCCGCATACACCTAAAACTATGTTTTTATTCTCAAGCATTCATTTCACCTGATTGTTTATTTTGTCTTCCACTGACACATTCCAATTTGCCCTCTGCAATTTCATGTATAGCAATAGTGACGGGCTTTATTGAATTAATATCTACCATACTTGGCTGACCATCCACCAATTGTCTAGCTCTTTTGGCTACTGCAACAACAAGTGTATATTTGCTATCAGCCTTATGAAGTAACGAAGTTAATGTAGGACTTATCATTATAATTCCTCCTTGAATTCTGAAAAATCAACATGATATCTACTTAATCTGCACTTTTCTGCATTGATTATGCAATAAATTTTTTCCACAGCGTTTTTCAAATCATCATTTACAACAATATAATTATAAAACTTAGCTTGCTGTATCTCCTCGAATGCACATTTCATTCTCTTGTTTATATCTTTTTGAGTCTCAGTACCTCTTTTCATAATTCTGCTCTTTAATTCCTCAAAAGATGGAGGCATAATAAATATAAATATGCCATCTTTGTAATTTTCTTTAACTTGTTTTGATCCCTGAATATCTATTTCTAATATTACATCTTTTCCATTGTTAATTTTGTCTAACACATTTTCTTTTGGAGTACCATAATAATTGTCATATACCTGAGCATACTCTAAAAACTCCCCACACTCCATCATTTTCTCAAAATCTTCTTTTTCTTTGAAAAAGTAATTGACACCATCAAATTCCCCCTGGCGTGGTTTTCTTGTAGTAACTGAAACCGATAGCTCTAAATTATTTATATTATTTTTTATTAACTCTTTACATATGGTTCCCTTCCCAACCGCCGAGGGACCTGAAATCACTATAAGCAATCCTTTATTATCAATCATTGACCTCACCTTACGCAATATTTTATTCTCCAGCGTCTTCCTCTTCTTCCTCATCCACTTTATCTACCAATCTGTGAGCCACTGTTTCGGGTTGAACTGCTGATAATACTATATGATCACTATCGGTGATAATCACCGCCCTTGTACGCCTGCCATAAGTAGCATCTATCAGCATTCCCCTGTCACGTGCTTCTTGAATAATTCTCTTAATAGGCGCTGACTCAGGACTGACTATTGCAACCAGCCTATTTGCCGACACAATATTGCCAAACCCTATATTGATAAGTTTAATACCCATTGCAAATCCTCCTAATTATTCTATGTTTTGTATCTGTTCTCTAATTTTTTCAATTTCAGTCTTTAAACTAACTACATTATTAATTATGTCTATCTCAGTGCCTTTTGAACCAATTGTATTAGTCTCTCTATTCATCTCCTGAATAATGAAATCAAGCTTTTTCCCAACTGTGCCCTTGGAATTCAATGTTCTGTCAAACTCTATGATATGACTTCTCAGCCTCACAATTTCTTCATCAACGCTGCTCTTGTCAGCCATCAATGCTATTTCTGTCATAAATCTATTTTCATCAAGAGCAATACCTTTTGTTAGTTCTAGAATTCTATCGTGAAGTTTATCCTTATATGAACAAACCAAGTCTCTAGCATTTTCATCAATATCATCAACTATCCTATCTATAAGCCTTAGCTTTTCTGTTATATCGTTGAAAAGTCTTTCGCCCTCCCTCTCTTTCATCTGGGTTAGAGCACCAAAAGCCCTCTCTAAAGCTGCTTTCAAAATGCTCCAAAGCTCATCTTCTTCTTTTTCAACCTTTTCTACCTTAATGATATCTGAAAATCTTGTCAATAGAGAAAGACTAATATCATCCTTTATTTCAAACTCACTTTTAACATTGTTAAGGCATTCTATGTAGGACTTAGTTAATTTTGTATCAAGCTTGATTTGAACATCCTGTCCAAAAGAATCATAATTTATAAAAATATCAACTTTTCCTCTGCCTACCTGAGAAGACGCATATTCCCTAACCTTATCTTCCAATCCCGATATCATTCTTGGCATCCTTATGGAAAAATCACTATATCTATGGTTTACTGACCTGACATCCACGGTAAAGCTAATATTATCTTCGCCATATTCTCCCCTGCCAAATCCGGTCATGCTTTTTATCATCATATCCATCCTTCCAATCAGTTTTACGGAAGTCATTAATTTACTTTAAGTTCTATATAATTTTATATAACTTTGCTCAAAAACACAATAGGAAGATTCTACAGCGAGATTGAATAATCCTCCAATCTGAACTTTCCTGAAAAAACCTCTTTTGCTGAGCCTTCCATAAATATATTATGACTTCCATCCCATTCAATGGCTAAAGTCCCACCTCTCAAATGAACCTTAACTCTGCTGTCGAGCAGATTATTTACAATGCCGGCTGCTACACTGGCACAAGCACCTGTGCCACAAGCAAGTGTATAACCAGCACCTCTTTCCCAGGTTCTTATGATTATTTCATTTTTGCTGAGTATCTTTACAAAATTCACATTGGTCTTAAGAGGAAAATATGAGCTCTCCTCTATTTGTCTTCCTTCATTTATAATATCATCATCAATTAATTCGTTTCGAAATACAACAGCATGGGGAACCCCCATAAGCATTGCAGTGATATTATACGCTATAGAGCAAATCTCTATTTTCATATTCTTTATCATTTTTTCTTCAATATTGCATGGGATTGCTTTAGGGTTAAATATTGGCTTTCCCATATTGACTCTAATTTTTGTTACTATTTCGTTTTCCGTCTCAATCTCAGGAACTATCTCCCCAGCGAGGGTTTCAATACGAATTCTATTTTTATTTATAATGCCCTTTTCATATAAATATTTAGCAAAACACCTTATTGCATTACCACACATTTCAGCTTGGCTTCCGTCTGAATTGTATACAACCATTTTTATATCTAAAGCGGCGCTTTTCTCAACTAATAAAATTCCATCTCCGCCAATACCAAAGTTTCTATGGCATATGGTCATTACATTCTTCGGTTCTAAAATCAAATTAATATCCCTATTATCAATAATTATAAAGTCATTTCCGAGTCCATGATATTTATAAAAATATATCATAAATAACCTCCCGAAAGTCTCTTATTTTGTATTATAGCATATAGAAGTTTTTATAACATACGTATCTTTTTTATTTTCTCCTATGTAAGATATAATAAATATCTATAAGGTATAATTCATGATATAATCTTGTTAATTATGCTAACAATATGTAAATATTCTAGGAGGTAAGAAAATGCCCTTTGATGGTGTAACCGTTAATTCTTTGGTACATGAATTGAATAATACCATTTTAAACGGTAAAATAGAAAAAATATATCAACCTGAAAAAGATGAGATCACTCTTAATATTAGAAGCAATAAAATAAATTATAAATTGCTTATTTCAGTTAGCCCTATGTATCCTAAAATTCACCTCACTGAAGATAACAAAAGTAATCCAATGAACGCCCCAACCTTTTGCATGCTTCTTAGAAAGCATCTTATAGGCAGCCGTATAGTAAATATTAAGCAGCCTAGCTTAGAAAGAGTAGTTGAACTGACCTGTGACTGCATTGATGAAATGGGATATAATGCTAAAAAAACAATTATTGTAGAAGTTATGGGGCGTCACAGCAACCTTATATTTATGGATGGTCAAAACATGACCATAATTGACAGCATCAGAAGAGTCAGCAATGATATGAGCAGTGTAAGAACTATTTTGCCTGGTTTGAAATATGTATATCCCCCTTCTAATAATAAAAAGGATCCATTTAACTATGAGGAAAATGAATTTTTTCAAGACATAAGCTCTTTGACAGCAAGCATTAAGGCAGACAGATACTTTGTCAAGACCTTTTATGGCATAAGCCCTATTATGGCACAGGAGATATGTTTCAGAGCAGGTATAGAATCTGATTTGGATATGAAAACCATTGATGAAGAACAACGCTCAAAGCTCTTCAGTAAATTTAGCAGTTTGATAAAGCAGATAAGAAATCAGGATTATAGACCTAATATAATAATGGAAGAATCTAGAAATATTGACTTTTCAGCTTTGGAATTAAGCATCTATAAAAATTATAAAATAATTAATATTGACAGCATCAGTAAAGTTATTGAAACTTTTTACTCCCAAAAAGATAAAATCGACAGAACAAAGCAAAAAACCAGTGACCTCAATAAGGTAGTAAAAACAAGGCTGGAAAGAAGTGAGAGAAAGCTAAGCATTTTAGAAAAAGAACTGTCAGACGCAAGAAATTCTAAGCATTATAGAATTTGCGGAGATATAATAATGGCAAACCTATATAGAATAAATAAGGGAGAAGAAAAAGTATCATTACCTAACTTCTACAGTGAAAAAGAAGAAACCATAGAGATAGCATTGGATCCTCGCTTGTCTCCCAATGCTAACGCACAAAAATACTATAAACAATATAATAAGTCAAAAGTTGCTTTAAAGCTTTTGACAATACAAATGGAACAAGTTTTAGATGAAATAATATACCTGGAGAGCATACTAGACAGCTTGAATAAAAGTTCAGAAGAAACTGAAATAAATGAAATCAAGCAAGAATTGGTTCAGGAAGGCTATCTAAAAAAAGCTAAAGAAAACAAAAAGAACACTAAAAGCTCCCAAAAGCCTTCAAAACCTATGCATTTTGTATCGTCATCTGGTTTTGATATATATGTGGGAAAAAATAATATACAAAATGATTATTTGACATTAAAATTTGCTACAGCAAATGATCTTTGGTTCCATACCAAAGACATACCCGGCTCCCATGTAATACTGAAATTAGAAGGGAAAAAACCGGACGATAATGCCCTAATGGAAGCGGCAAATCTGGCAGCATACTATAGCAAAGGAAAGCTGTCCTCTAATGTGCCTGTAGATTATACATGGAAAAAGAATGTTAAGAAGCCTTCCGGTGCAAAGCCCGGTAAAGTGATTTATGAAAATAATAAAACTATTTATATAACTCCGGATGAAGAAAAAGTAAAAAATATGAAAATAAGGGGTCTGGTTTGATTGCCAGACCCCTTATTATAGTTCAAATTATTATAGTTTCTTAGAGAATATTGCAAGTACCACAATAAGCAAAAGTCCGAATATCATTAAGCCTTTTTGAGCTATTGAAGTAATTCCCACAAATGCAACTATACCGATTAGTATAGGAATAATATATTTTATTAAAGCATACCATACTTCAAACAGTCCAAATTGTACTACCCCACCATTTGTAAGTTCATCTTTGAGGTCTTCTTTCTTCATAAACCACCCAGTGAAGATTGCAAGTAACATTCCGCCGATTGCCAGGAATATCTTGTCGGTAAGTATGTCAAAGAAGTCAAATGCGCCAACTCCAAACACAGTTACACCTGACATGACTCCAAGGGATAGCGAAGCAAGAACACATAGCACAGCCATGACTACTGCAGTCCCATAAACAGCGGGTTTTCTTTGCATTTTCTTTTGATCCATTAAATATGCAACAACTACCTCTAATAAAGATACTGAAGAAGTAAGAGCTGCTATAAACAAAGCAACAAAGAAAACAGCAGAGAATAACGGTCCAATGCCTCCCATTTGAGCAAATATCTGCGGTATAACTACGAAAACAAGACCAGGGCCTGCTGCCGGTTCCATACCAAATGCAAATAATGCAGGAAACATAGCAACACCTGCTAAAAGAGCAACGGTTGTATCCATTGATACTACAATCAAAGCGTTGCTAGGAAGCTTTTCCTGTTTATTCAAATAGCTTCCATAAGTAATCATACAGCCCATACCTAAGCTTAGAGAGAAGAAGGCTTGACCTAATGCAGCTAAGAAAGTTTGACCCGTTACTAATGACCAATCAGGTTTAAATAAGAATGCTAAACCTGCACTCGAACCTGGGATAGTCAAGCCTTTGATTGCAACTAATATAAGCAACACAAAAAGTGAAGGCATAAGTATTTTTCCTGCCGCTTCAATACCCCCTGAAACTCCTCTAGCAACTATAAGTACATTTATCACCAAATAAATAGCCATCCATATCAATGGTTGAACAGGGTTTCCTATAAAGCCACCAAATACGTCTCCTATTGCCTCAGGGACTGATAGCAATCCTGTAAAGGATTTTACTATATAGGCCATTGACCATCCACCAACTACAGGATAGAAACCCATTATAAAGAATGCACTAAGAACTCCCATAACTCCTGCAAAAGTCCACCTATCACTAAAGCTTTTATAAGCACCTACAGCTGCAAGACCACTTCTTCTACCTACTGCAAATTCAGCAAGCATAATGCTAAGTCCGATAAATAGAATACAGCCCAAATAAATAACAATAAATGCGCCTCCACCGTTTTGACCGGTTAAGTAGGGAAATCTCCATATGTTTCCTAATCCAACTGCAGAACCTGCTGCCGCCATAATAAAACCAAATCGAGATCCCCAATTTTCTCTTTTTCCTTGTTCCATTATTACACCATCCTTTCTTTTTTTATAAGATAACTACAAATTATTCTTTCTTTCATCACTCCTCTCAAAAAACACCTAATTTATTTATTCTACACAGATAAATTATTTACCTGCTAGTTTTCTAAATTTTTTTATTTTTCAGAAAACCATAAAATATATGATAAATTTGTATAATTATTTATTTATATGAATTTTCAAAAAACTATATTGTTTGAAATTATATATCATTTCTTACCATATTTCAACACTTGTTAAATATTTAACCACGCTTCTCTCATATTTTCCTGCTTCCGGGTTTGTATGGAATGGAACCTTGTTTGCACCAAGGACAATTTTCCGTATCGAATGTTTCAACCTCTATCTTTAGTACGCTTTCAAATGGTAGATTAAAATCTACCTTCCCACCACTTCTATCAATAACCGAGCCAACAGCAACTACATTGGCACCCAAATCTTCTAAAAGCTTAATAACCTCTTTAACAGAACCACCGGTAGTTACCACATCCTCAACAACTATAACTCTTGAGCCTTCAGCAATGCTAAAGCCTCTCCTGAGTGTCATAATGCCATTTTCTCTTTCAGCAAATAAAGCTTTTACCTCTAATTGTCTGGCTACCTCATAGGCAAGAATAATGCCTCCTATAGCA
>JAQUTA010000163.1 GCA_028709965.1 Lutispora sp. | reverse complement strand
AGGAGATTATTCCTGAAGGGATGTTTATCAATGTAGATACTCCCGGTATGACTCTCCGCAGCCAACCTCATGAAGGCGGTCAGATACTTCTGTTTGGTGGAGAAAGCCACAAAACTGCTCATGGGGAGCAGACTTCAACCCATTATGAGAATCTACGAAAGCTCTTAAGAACAATATTTACTGTAAAAGAAGAGCTATATCATTGGTCCACTCAGGATTATTATACTTTAGATGAGATACCCTATGTAGGAAAGCTTACCTCTGATACTCCTAACATATATGTGGCCACAGGCTTCAGAAAATGGGGCATGACAAATGCAATAGCAGCAGCAATAATTATAAAGGATTTGATAACCAAGGGAGAGAGCCCGTGGCAGGATATATACAGCCCTCAAAGAAGCACCACTGCCAAAGCAGCAGGCACCTTCATAACACAAAATGCAGACGTAGCAGTGCAGCTCGTATCCGGCAAGCTAGAGAACCCTGATGACCACATAGATTTAGGTAATAGCGAAGGCAAGGTTGTAGAATATAAAGGTAAAAGGACTGGAGCTTATAAAGACAAAGATGGGAAGCTCTATCTGCTGGATATTACCTGTACCCATTTAGGTTGCGAGCTTCAGTGGAACGATGCAGAAAAGTCATGGGATTGCCCTTGCCACGGATCAAGATTTAGTCATGATGGCAGTATAATAGAAGGCCCTGCATTGTACCCCCTGAACCATCCCGATAAAGGCAGGAATCAAGTAGAACCTAACGTTTTAACATTCAAGAACCTTTCGTAATACTTCCTTATCCTCGAGTTTTACTAATAAAAAAAGCAAATCATCTTCCAGCAGCATTGTATCACCTCTAGGGGTAATTATGCTGTTGTTCCTCACAATGGCAGAAACAAGGCAATCTTTTGGGAAAGATATGTTTGACAAGGTTTTCCCAGCCACGATAGAATCTTTGCACACTTCATATTCAACGATTTCAAAATCCGGATTTTCCAAAGATATAAGCTCGATGGCGTAGGAGGAGGTCCTTTTGTCCTTGTGCAAGAGTCCCAGCTTAGTAGCAGCCCAATCCATGGTAGTGCCCTGTATTGAAGCAGATATGAGCACGGCGAAGAATACTATATTGAAGTAAAAAGCCCCATCCGGCAAGCCTGCCCCATAAGGATATGTGGCAAGAACTATAGGAACAGCACCCTTAAGCCCTCCCCAACACATGAAAACTTTTTGTTTCAGTGAATATTTTGAAAAGGCGGTACAAATAAATACTGCAAAAGGTCTTGCTATAAATATCAATATAAGAGTTATTGTTATGCCTTGAGGCCAAAACTTTATAGTTTGAGAAGGGAACACCAAAAGACCAAGCATGAGAAATAGCATTACCTGACTGAAGGTGGAAGCTCCCTCCAAAAACCTGCCTATGCTCTGCTTGTATACATACTCACTGTTACCTAGATAAAAGCCGGTGATATAAACCGCCATAAATCCATTAGCTCCAATAAAGTCGGCCAAACCATAGCTCAAAAATGAGAAGCCTAAGGCAAGGACATAATAAAAGCCTCCATTGCCCAACTTGGCTTTGTTTATTATATATGGAGCAATTTTCCCGATTATATAGCCTACCAATAAGCCGGCTAAAATCTGCCAGCCCAGTTGTAATGCAAATTCTACAGGATTTGCTAAGTTGCCTTGAATATAATCAATTATGACAGTAGTTAGTATTATAGCCATAGGGTCATTGGAAGCGGATTCTATTTCTAATGTAGCTGCAGTTCTTGGTTCGATGCTTTTGTCCTTAAAAATTGCAAAAACCGCCGCTGCATCTGTGGAACCTATAATAGCACCTATAAGCATGCTTTGTGCAATATCTATTCCTAATATCCAATGGGAAAAGAAGCCGATGACTACAGCGGTCAATACAACCCCTATTGTAGCCAGTGAAAAGGCTGGAGCAAAGGTAACTTTAAGCAGTTCTTTTTTTGTTCCAAAACCTCCCTCAAACAATATCCAAATCAACAGTACTATGGCAATTTGCTGAGCTGCAGCTGGGTCATCAAAATATATAAGATTCAAGCCGTCACTTCCAAAAACCATGCCCAAGCTCAAAAATATTATTAATCCCGGGATGCCTAAGCGGCTTGAAATTTTTGCAGAAAAAGTAGCTAATAAGAGCAATATACCAAATAAAAGAAACATTTTGCACCTCCAGTACAAATTCAACTACTTAATCTTATCATAATTTGCTATGTTATAGAAAGAGAAAAATAATTGTAAATTAATCTCACAGGCAGGATAACAGGATTAAATAGCTAATTATTATAGAATGGGAGGGGATAGAGTGAAAATAATTCATACCGGTGACTGGCATATTGGGAAAATAGTGAATGAGTACCACATGACAAAGGATCAGGAATACATATTGGATCAATTTTTACATATAGTTTATGAGGAAAAGCCGGATGCAATAATAATTGCCGGAGATATTTATGATCGCTCTGTTGCACCGGTGGAGGCTGTAGAGCTTTTGGACAAGGTTTTGGCTCAAATAGTGCTGCATTATAATATTCCAGTCCTTGCCGTTGCAGGTAATCATGACAGTCCGGAAAGACTGAATTTTGGCAGCGGCATACTCAAAACCAAGGGGCTTTACATAGAAGGAACATTGAGAAAAGATACCATGAAGATTGTTTTAAATGACCAATATGGGCCTATTAATTTCTATCTTTTGCCCTATGCAGACGCAGCCATGGTCAGAGATGTATTCGAAGATCCAAGCATCAGGAGCCAGCATGAAGCCATGAGGGCTATAACTCAAAGAATCGACAGTACCATGGATAA
>JAQUTA010000162.1 GCA_028709965.1 Lutispora sp. | reverse complement strand
GTGGCAAACAAAGCGTCCCCCTGCCACAAGCGTCCCCCTGTGGGTGCTATTCACATTGACAGAGTTCTATGAGAACATTTCCTGTGTACTCGGGTTTGATAAATATTATTTTTCTTCCCCTAGCGCCTTTTTGAGGCTCTTTTTCGATAAACTCAATACCTTTGCTTTTTATAAATTCTATAGTCTTGTCAAGATCATCTACTTGAAAAGCCAGATGCTGCAAGCCATTTCCTATGCTGTTTAGAAAATATGATATAGTGCTGCCCTCTCCGGTTTCTTCTATGAGCTCTAAATCAGATTCCCCTATAGGATAAAAGCCTACTCTTAGCTTTCTATCCGGCACTTCCTCTACTGTCTCACATTTTATGCCTAGCGCCTCAGTGAGAAAGTTCCCTAATGTTTCTATGTTATCTAGTGCTATTCCTATATGATCTATACCAACAATCATTCTATAACCTCCTTAAGGTTACCACTAATTCATGCTTGCGCTCTTTGAATTTGTATTTGCATCAAAGAATTGTGCTAATACTTTGTCGGAAGTTGGAGGGGTCATATATGTTACAATTATTGTTAATGGTATTGATACGATTAAAGCAGCTTGTATATGATATATCCCTAAAGGATTGCCCATCAAATGCCATGCTACAAAAGTTACCGAACCTGCGATCATGGCAGTTATTATACCTGGAGCATTGAATCTCTTCCAATATAATCCACCATAAAAAGCTGCTGCAAAGGTCAACCCCAATACGCCCCATGCTGGATAAAGCAATAATGAATCCATGGTGGACATCATTGCAGCAGCGAGTGCCGATAATGTTATACCTGCTCCAATAGGAGATAACATTTGCTTCATCATAGTCATGATAGTCATATCTGGTTCAGTAAGTTCTGGGAATAAAACTTTACCGTAAAGTCCTAGTAAGACAATTACTACTTCAAGAACGACGACGATGCTTATTATATACGATAGCGCCAAATAATATTACGGCAAAATTATAATTTCTCCTCTAGCCTTTATATGCCTTTGTAACTACTTAACAAATATTAATATCTTTATTTGTTAAGTAGTTATAGTGGGGACGTTTGGGGACGCGGACGCGTGGCAGGGGGACGTTTTGTTTGCCACCGTGGCAAACAAAACGTCCCCCTGCCATTCTGCCATTCCCATTCCCCTATTTTTGCTTTGTTTTATCTTGCAAAGTAATTGCCCATGCCCATGCCTCTACCTTGGCCTCTGCCATTCATTCTGCCAAAGCCTGCGCCCAACTTTTGACCCATTCTTGCTGAGCCTAAGCCTGTGCCATCACAATTCACTTGGTTTTGTTCTAGTGCTGCTATTATTTCGTCAGCCCTATCCTGTGTTAATGTTCCTGCTTTTACTCTCTCAGCTAGAACAGCTTTTTTTATTTCAAGAATTTCCGACTTAAATTCTTCAAGCTTTCCAGCTTCATTTGCAATTGTTCCGTAGGTTTTCTTAGTTTCCATTCTTTCAGCTATTACACTTTCAACAGTTTTGCCTGTCAGACCGGATACTGCTTCGGCAGGGCTATCATATGCGGAAGCTGCAAAAGCAGTGATAGAAGTTGCACCTATTGCCAACACCATTGTTCCGATAGCTACTAATTTTTTTAAATTTGTCATATTAAATGACCTCCTCATCAATTTTTTTGTTTGCTATGATTATATAATAACCTGAGAATATGGCAAAAGTGTGTTTTTGATTTTCTAATTTTGTGCCATATAATTTACCAAAAGACACAGTTTTGCCACAACATTTTTTAATAATAATAGGTAGAAGATGTGTTATAATTAGAAAAATAGTTTAGAGGTGATCATATGCCTACAATTCTAATTGCAGACGATAACAAACAAATTACTTCTATTTTGGAGGAATATGCAAAAAAAGAAGGCTTTGTGCCCAAAGTTGCATTGGATGGGTGTGAAGCGATAGAGCTTTTTCATAAGCTTCAGCCCGATATTGTGTTGCTGGATGTGATGATGCCAAAAATGGATGGTTTTGAGGTGTGCCGTGAAATACGTAAAACCTCAAATGTCCCGATTATCATGATTACGGCAAGAGGCGAGGATTTCGAAAAAATTATGGGGCTGGACATAGGTGCGGATGATTATATCGTCAAGCCCTTCTCACCCGGCGAAGTCATGGCTAGGGTGCGGGCAATTTTGCGAAGACTTGCACGAGATGATGAAAAGCAGCAGACATATTCATTTGACAACTTGAAAATCAATTTGGATGATTATATTGTAACCATTGATGGTGAAAACATATCCCTTACGAAAAAGGAGATTGAGCTTTTGTGGACACTTGCTACTAATAAAAATAAGGTGTTTTCTCGTGAAAACCTACTCAACAGCCTTTGGGGATATGATTATTTTGGTGACAGTCGAACTGTGGATTCCCACATCAAGCGCCTTCGTGCCAAGCTGGATGAATTTGAACATGACAAATGGCAGATCAAAACCATTTGGGGAGTTGGTTATAAATTCGAGGGGGATATAGATGAGAAATAAAATAGCTTTTAAACTCACAATGTACTTTTCAGCTGCACTGGTCTTGTTTTCCCTAATCATCGGCAGCGTTTTTATGACGCTTTTCAGAAATCATACTATAGAGCTTCACAAAATAGATTTGGAAAAACGTGCATATGCCATAGCCGGCACTCTTTCTGAGCTTATAAAGGGTGCTAGCTCTGGCCCTGGCATGGGTATGGGTATGAGACAAGGTCATTATGGGGCATACTTGCGTTTTTTGGATGATATTGCCATGACTGATGTATGGATTGTGGATGAAAATCTTGAGCTTGCAATGGTTGGCAAAATGACAAGTTTTGAGTATAACTATGCTGAC
>JAQUTA010000161.1 GCA_028709965.1 Lutispora sp. | reverse complement strand
TATTAAAAGGAAATTTTTCATTATTCATAGCCATATAGCCTACATTAAAGCTTGGTCTCAGATATAAATGCAGATCTGGATCGTACTTTATATCTGCAATGTCCTCTGGTCTAAGATAGTCTGCCATGTTAATGGAACCTTGCTTTAGTTCCTCTAATCTGTCTTTACTTGAAGGAATAACTCTAAATTCTACTTCATTGACTTTGGCAGCACCATTCCAATATTTATTATTGCGTATAAGAAGAATGTTTTTATTTCGCTCCCAGCTCTTAAAAATGAAGGGTCCGGTTCCTACTGGATTCTCATATAGACACTCACAATAATTCTTTATTGCTTCGGGGCTCGATATTCCAAATGCTGGCATAGCTAATGCATTTAGTAAGGGAGCGTAGGGCTTGGTAAGTTTTATTTCTAACAAATAATCTGAAAGTGCAGTCACACTTTTTACAAACCCAGGAAAACCTCCAAATATATAGTTCCAATAACTAAACGAATCATTATGATAGGGGTGTTTGACATCCATCCAACGATGGAAATTAAAAGCTACAGCCTGGGCATTAAAAATAGTGCCATCATGAAAATGTATACCCTGACGCAGCTTAAACAGCCAATTCAAACCGTCTTCACTTGACTTCCAGCTTTCAGCAAGACAAGGAATAATCATACCCTCATCCTTTTCATATTCCACTAAGGTCTCCAATATATTAACTGTTACTTTGAAGGAATCCATTTCTGTCGTGCTTGCAGGATCTAAGCTGACTGCATCATTAGCACGTCCTATCACCAGTTTTTTCTCTGTATTGTATGTGCTACTGGTCAAATTCACAATTGACTTTTTTCTTATAGGTATTTCATTTACCGATTCGAACATGACAATAATAATAAGAAGAAGAATCAATACAGGAAGCATTATAAATGATTTATTTTTCTTATTCATGTCTTCACCTCCGTAAAAGAATCTTATCTATACTTTTTCAATACATTATTAATTCTTTAGAAATTTCAGTTAATATGATTTTAGCTTAAAACTAAACAAAAATCAAAATATTCTATATTTCATCATTATATCCAATATATCAAAAAGCAGGAAAAGCATACCATTAGAAATGCTTTTCCTGCTTTATAAGGCTACTAATAATTTATATTAGTACTTATTTATTTATTTTTTCAGCTATTTCTGCTTCTATTTTTGACAGGAAGTCTTCAAGCTGCATTGTACCTAAGTCTCCCTCTTTTCTGTCTCTTACAGAAACACTAGATTCCTCTATTTCTTTATCTCCTACAATAAGCATATAGGGCACTTTTTTGAGCTGTGCTTCTCTAATTTTATATCCAACTTTTTCGCTTCTAAGATCTGATTCAACTCTAATGTCCATGTCATTCAATTTTTGCTCGATTTCTTTTGCATAGTCATATTGTCTCTCGGATACTGGTATAACTACCACTTGAGTAGGAGCTATCCAAACAGGGAAAGCACCCGCAAAATGTTCAGTCAATATAGCAATAAACCTTTCTATACTGCCGAATAATACTCTATGGATCATAACAGGTCTATGTTTTTGTCCATCCTTAGCTATATATGTTAAGTCAAATCTGAGTGGCATCTGATAGTCAAGTTGTATTGTTCCGCATTGCCATGTTCTTCCTAAACAATCTCTAAGATGAAAATCTATTTTAGGTCCATAAAATGCTCCATCACCCTCATTTAATTTATAGGGTACCCCTAATTCTTCTAGTGCTGCTTTAAGTGCTTTCTCTGCTTGATCCCATATCTCTATTTCTCCTATGAATTTCTCCGGTCTTGTAGACAGCTCTATGTGATAGCTGAATCCAAATGTTTTATATACTCCGTCTATAAGATTAGCTACTCCTTTAATCTCGTCTTTAATTTGTTCTGGAAGCATAAATATGTGTGCATCATCTTGTGTAAAAGCTCTAACCCTCATAAGTCCATGCAGCGCTCCTGATAATTCATGCCTATGAACCCTTCCTAATTCCGCAACTCTCATGGGAAAATCTCTGTATGAGTGCATCTTCGTACTATATACAAGCATTCCGCCTGGACAATTCATGGGTTTGATTGCAAAATCTTCTTCATCAATTTGTACTGTGTACATATTTTCTTTGTAATTAAACCAGTGTCCTGAGGTTTCCCATAACTGTCTATTCAGTATTATAGGAGTTTCTACTTCTACATATCCTGCTTTTTTGTGAATTTCTCTCCAGTATTTAAGAAGCTGATTCTTTAATTCCATTCCTTTAGGTAAGAAAAATGGAAATCCTGGACCTTCATCCATTAATTCAAATAGCTCTAATTCCTTTCCTAGCTTTCTGTGATCTCTCTTTTTGGCTTCTTCTAGCATGTTTAAATATTCATCTAATTGGCTCTTTTTCACAAAGGAAGTTCCATATATTCTTTGAAGCATTTTATTCTTTTCACTTCCACGCCAATAAGCACCTGCAACGTTCATAAGCTTGAAAGCTTTTATTTTACCTGTTGAAGACAAATGGGGACCTGCACATAAATCAACAAATTCACCTTGTTTATAGAAGGAAATTACTTCATCTTCAGGTAAATCTCTAATCAATTCCACCTTATAGCTCTCACCTTTTTCTTCCATAAGCTTTATGGCTTCTCCTCTTGGAAGTTCAAATCTCTCGAGTTTATAATTTTCTTTTATTATATCAGCCATTTCCTTTTGGATATTCTCTAGCTCAGACTCAGTAAAGGCTTTATCTAAATCAAAATCATAATAAAATCCGCTGTCAATAGCAGGACCTATTGCCAGTTTTGCATTGGGGTATAACCTTTTTACCGCTTGAGCTAATACATGAGAAGAAGTATGTCTTAATGAAAGCTTCCCATCATCATCATCAAATGTCAGTACTTCCAAA
>JAQUTA010000067.1 GCA_028709965.1 Lutispora sp. | reverse complement strand
TAAGAAATGTAAAAAGGAGATATAACTAAGCACGTAATATCTCCGGGGATGTTTCAGAATACCTGAAGAAGGAACTTTTGACACATCCCCTTTTATAGCAAAAAATTATATTGATAAACAAATAATCTATTGGAAGAGGAGGTAATATTTTGAATGAAAACCTTCTAAATATCAAAAATGTTTCAAAAGAATATTACGGAAATAAAGTTTTAAAAAATATAAACTTAGAGATAAAAAAAGGGGAAATACATGCTCTAATAGGAGAAAACGGAGCAGGTAAATCCACACTTATGAATATACTTTTTGGTATGCCTGTGATACATTCTACGGGAGGATTTGAAGGATCAATAGAAATGGAAGGCAAGCCAGTTAAAATCAAATCACCTCATGAAGCCATGGAATATGGTATAGGAATGGTGCATCAGGAGTTTATGTTAATTCCTGGATTTACAATAACGGAGAACATAAAAATAAATAGAGAAGTAACGCAAGTAAGCATAGCAAGTAAAATATTTGGCAAGCAATTAGAAAACTTAGATTTCAAATCAATGAACAAAGATGCAAGAAACGCATTAGATAAACTTGATATGGACATAGAAGAATATACAATGGTAGCAGGTTTACCTGTAGGGCATATGCAATTCATAGAAATTGCAAGAGAAATTGATAAGACAGGTATAAAAATTCTCGTATTCGATGAACCTACTGCGGTATTAACAGAAAGCGAAGCAAAGAATTTGCTCAAAGCAATAAAAAAATTAGCAAGTTTAGGAATAGGGATTGTATTTATTAGTCATAGACTAGATGAAATAGTAGAAATAGCAGACAAAGTAACAATACTAAGAGATGGTGAGCTAGTAGTAACAAAGGACAAAAAAGATACCAATGTTATAGAAATAGCCCAATTGATGGTAGGAAGAGAAGTATCTATAAAAAGAAAAGAATTCGAACATAAGAAAAAAACAGATGAAACAATACTAAGTATAAAAGATTTATATGTGGATATGCCGGGAGAAGAAGTAAAAGGCATAGATTTAGAAGTAAAAAGAGGGGAAATAGTAGGAATAGGAGGTCTTGCGGGACAAGGCAAGTTGGGAATAGCCAACGGTATAATGGGAGTTTACCCTGTAAAAGGAGAAGTAATATTCAACGGAAAATCTTTAGTATTAAATGACCCAAAAGCATCTATAAAATCTGGATTAGGATTTGTATCAGAAGATAGGAGAGGAGTAGGCTTACTTCTTGATGAATCTATAGAGATGAATATTGCATTTACTGAGATGCAAATAAATGATGGGTTCTTAAAAATAATTGGGCCTATAAAATTCAAAAAGACAAATGAGATAAGAAAACATGCAAGTAAGATGATTAAAGAACTTGATATACGTTGCACATCATCTCTACAACCTGTCGGACGATTAAGCGGTGGCAATCAGCAAAAAGTGTGTGTAGCTAGAGCTCTTACACAAAATCCAGTAATACTTTTTGTATCAGAACCTACTCGTGGAATAGATATAGGGGCAAAAAAAATAGTGCTGGATTTACTGCTTAAACTAAATGAAGAATTTGGAATGACAATAGTGATGACATCTTCAGAGCTTGCAGAACTCAGAAGCATATGCGATAAAATAGCTATAATATGTGAGGGAAAAGTTGAGGGGATACTTGCTCCTGATGCATCCGATGCGGACTTCGGACTAATGATGTCCGGAAGCCTCAAGAAAATAGAGGGAAGGAGTGAAGCTTAAATGACAGAAGCAAATGCAAAAAGTATGGATACAAAACGAATCGCAAAAAAAATAGGATTACCTCGATTAATAATAGGAAGCTTTTTTATTTTTATCCTTATATCAGCATTTTTCTTAGGTATACCAATGGGTATGCTGACAAGCGATGTCATTAGAAGAGTTGGAATGAATGGTATATTGGTATTAGCAATGGTTCCTTCCATACAATCAGGTACAGGTCCTAACTTTGCACTTCCCATAGGCATAGTATGCGGATTATTAGGACTGATGATTTCAATTGAACTGGGGTTTATGGGATTAATGTGTATTCTGATGGCGATATTTATTGCAACTTTAGCTGCAACTATATTTGGCTTTTTTTATGGTAAAATGCTCAATGCTGTAAAAGGTGCTGAGATGACAATTGCCACATACACTGGTTTTTCAGTGGTTGCTCTCAGCTCTCTTGCATGGATTATGATTCCCTTTAAAAATCCTAACATAGGATGGTTCTTGGGAGGAGGGTTAAGAGAAACTGTTCAGCTTAAAGCTTTTGGAGCAGCACAAGTGTTTGATGATTTCCTTAAGTTTAACATTGGAGATTTAATAATACCTACAGGATTGTTATTGATATTTGGATTCTTCTGTGTAATAGTTTGGCTATTCTTCCAAACAAAAACAGGGCTAGCGATTTCAGCGGGAGGAATAAATCCCAAATTTGCACTGGTATCAGGGCTTAACATAAACAAAAATAGAATAATAGCAAATATTATATCAACTATACTTGGAGCAATAGGCATAATAGTATATGCTCAGTGCTTTGGATATGCACAATTATATACGGCACCTCTCATGATGGCATTCCCAGCTGTTGCAGCAGTATTAATTGGAGGGGCCACAGCAAAAAGAGCAAGTGTATCCAATGTAATAATAGGAGTAATATTATTCCAAGGACTCTTAACAACTGCTCTACCTGTAGCAAATCAAGTGTTTGCAGGGACAGATCTATCCGACATAATGAGGATGATTATTCAAAATGGAATTATTCTTTATGCTTTAACACAAGTAAAAGGAGGTGCCAAATAATGAATGATACAATGAAAAACAAATTACAGAATTCAAATATTTCAACATGGATTTTTGACAACATGGTAACAATAGTTTTTATAGCATTTACGGTATTTGGTTTTTTAGTATCAGAAGGGATAACTTTTACTTTCCTTGTAAATGAACTAGCAAGCAGAGTTTTTAGAAATGCATTTTTGGTACTTTCACTAATAATACCTGTACTTGCAGGATTAGGCCTAAACTTTGGTATAGTAATTGGTGCAATGGCAGGGCAAATGGCAATAATTATAGTAAGATATTTCAATATTGGAGGACTTAAAGGTCTAGCAATATGTATTTTATTGTCACTTCCTTTAGCAATATTATTTGGCTATTTCACTGGACGTTTGTATAATAAAACCCGTGGACAAGAAATGATAGCAAGTTTAATTGTAGGATTCTTCGCAGACGGCATATATCAATTTATATTTTTGTTTGCGGTAGGAGTATTAATAAAAGTACCTGCAACACATCCCCTAATAAAACCTGATGCTATTGGATTAAGGACAACTATAGATATGATCCCCGCATCTGAAGGAGGACTTGGATATGTAATAGATGGAATTATGAGAGTACCTTTTGTGTGGGCAGCACTAGTAGTTGCAATTGGCATATTAGCCTTAATAACTTTTAAATATTTCAAAAATAAAAAAGCAACATCGGTAAAAAGCAATAAAAACATGTATATGATTAATGTTGCAACATGCCTTTTAATAATTGGTATAAGTCTATATCAAATAATTATTGATGGTAGCTTAATGATAGTAAAAGTACCTGTAGTAACAGGGCTCTTGATTATAGCACTATGTATATTTACTGAGCGTATAATGAAGACAAAATTAGGACAGGACTTAAGAAGTGTAGGTCAAAGCCAGCATATAGCAGAAGTATCAGGAATAAACGTAGACAGGAAAAGAATATTAGCCGTTATATTTTCAACTGTATTAGCAGCATGGGGACAAATAATATACTTGCAAAATATGGGAACATTGAACACTTATGGGTCTCACACACAAACAGGAATTTTCGCAGTGGCATCATTGCTGGTTGGAGGAGCTTCCATATCCAATGCTAGCTACAAACATGCTTTAATCGGAACACTTTTATTCAACTCAATGTTTATAATGTCTCCGGAAATAGGAAAAGCGTTGTTTGGTCAGGTGCTGTTGGGAGAGTACTTTAGATCATTTATGGTATATGGAGTAATAGGTGTTGCCCTAGGATTATATGTTTGGAAAACCAATAAGAAATCAAGAAAAGCTATATAAGGTTAGTGAGGTGTTTAAATGACAAGAATTTTAGAAGGCTTAAAACCTGAAAGAGTGTTTTATTATTTTGAAGAGCTTTCAAATATACCTAGAGGGTCAGGAAATGAAAAACAGGTATCTGACTATTTGTATAATTTATTCAAAGAAAAGGGCTTTGAAACAATACAGGATAAAAGCTTGAATGTAGTAATAAAAAAGCCTGCATCAAAAGGATATGAGAATGCACCAACTGTTATGCTCCAAGGACATATGGATATGGTATGCGAAAAAAATGCCGATGTAGATCATGATTTTGAAAAAGATCCATTAAAGTTAAGAATTATTGATGACAACATATATGCAACAGGGACTACATTGGGTGCAGATAATGGAATAGGCGTTGCAATGGCTTTAGCAATTTTAGAAGATAACACGCTGCAGCATCCACCTTTAGAAGTTGTACTAACAAGTGATGAAGAAAGAGGAATGGTAGGCGCTACTAATTTAGACTGCAGCAAATTAAAAAGCAAAATATTATTAAACTTAGATAACGGAGGAGAAGGAGTATTTACAGCAGGCTGCGCCGGAGGTGGAGGCGTAATTTACACTATACCGATAAGTAAAGTTAAGCAAAACAAAAAAAACGGATTTAAATTATCTGTAAGAGGATTGATAGGTGGACATTCAGGGGCTGATATTCATCGTGGAAGAGGAAATGCAAATAAAATAATCGGCAGAATACTATATGATATCAAAAATTTAGTGGAAATATCAGAAATTAACGGTGGCTCAAAAGACAATGCCATACCTCGAGAAGCAGATGTTATTCTTTCATGTGACCATAAAGAAAAACTAGAAAACAAAATAGAAGAATGGAATACAATTTTTAAAAATGAATTTGCAGTATCTGACAAAGATATAGACATAGTATTAGAAGAAACAAAGCTACAAACTGAAATTTTTGATGAAATTACTAAGGATAAAGTAATAGTTGCAATCAACTTAATACCAAATGGTATAAATACCAAAGATAATGAAATAAATTTAGTAATATCATCAAATAATCTTGGCGTAATTGAGACAAAGGAACAAAATGTTATTATCAAGAACTCCGTCAGAAGCTCAATAGAGACAAATATATACAGAGATTTACTTCCACAAATGAAAATTATTTCAGAAGTATTGGACATTAAATATGAAGTAAGTGAATTTTATCCGGGATGGCAATATGAAAAAGACTCATTTATAAGAGAATTATGCGTAAAAACTTATGAAAGACTTAATGAGAACAAAGCCAAAGTATCAGCAATACACGCAGGTCTAGAATGTGGTTTTTTAGTTGGAAAAATTGATAAACTTGATGCAGTATCTTTTGGTCCAGTAATGGATGGAGCACATACACCTGAAGAAAATGTTAATATTCCTTCTGTTGAGAGGACATATAATTTTATAGTGGAAGTTCTAAAAAGCATAAGTTAATAACCAAATAAGTATTTTTATAAAAGGAGAATAATATGAAATATTTATATAAGAATGATGAATTATGTATACAATGTCACAACTGTGAAATTACCTGCGCAAAGAAGGTGCAAAAGTCCGAGGATTTACGCAAATCAGCTATAAAAATAAATGATAACATGAAATATGGTGAAGAGAAAATAAACGTTTGTGATCAATGTGGCGAATGTATTGACGTATGTTCAGAAATGGCATTAGGCAGAGCTAAAAATGGAGTAGTTTTATTAGATAAGAAAAAGTGTGTTGGATGTTTGATTTGCGTGGGATTTTGTTCAAAATTATCAATGAGAACACATGATGATATGATAGAACCCTTTAAATGTATAGCTTGTGGGGAATGTGTAAAAACTTGTCCTACAGGTGCACTTGAAATAAGAGAAAAATAAATTGATGGAGGATTATATGAGTAATAAAATAATTAATGAAAAAATCAAAGAAATGAAAAAAGCACACAAAGTAATAAGAGAATATAAGTATGAACCTGCAAAAATACACAGAGGATATGCTAATAAGGTTTTATACATTAATCTGTCAAACAATGAAATAAAGGAAAAGTTAGTTCCTGAGGAGATAAAAGAAAAGTTTACTGGCGGAAAAGGATTTGGGCTTTGGTATTTATGGAATGCAGTAAAAAGCACAACAAAATGGAATGATCCTGAAAATGAAATAGTAATTTCTCCCGGACCAGTAGGAGGAATAACACAGTATCCCGGAGCGGGCAAATCTTTGGTAGTAAGTTTGTCTCCTAATACAGGAACCGTAGTAGATAGCAACGTAGGAGGGCATTTTGGACCTTTGATGAAATTTTCTGGCTGGGATGCGTTGGAAATACAAGGAAAGTCAGATAAAGATGTAGTTATATTCATAGATGGTGACAAAGGCATCATAACTATTGAAGAAGCTCCTTTAGTATCTGTTGACAGTCATCTTATGGCGGAGGAATTGACAGAAATGTTTGCAGAAACAGAAGAAGAAAAAAGATTTATTTCAGTAGTAGGAGCAGGATCTGCAGCAGGGCATACTTTAATAGGAGTATTAAACTTCAGCTTCTATGATAAAAGAAAAAAAGTACAAAGATTGAAGCAAGCAGGTCGTGGTGGTATTGGAACTGTATTTAGAGACAAAAAAATAAAAGGCATAGCAGTAAAATATTCTCAAGTTGGTGGAAACAATAATAACGTTGCAGATATAAATACAATAAAAAAATTAGGCGTAAAAATACACAAAGAAATACATGATCATGACAAGGATCAATGCAGAATGAGAGAAATCGGAACAGCACATTTAATGGAAGTAATGAATGATTACGATTTATTGCCAACACACAATTTTAAATACGGCTCACACGAAGATATTGATAAAATACACTCAAGCGTATTAGCAACAAAAGTGGTACAAGGCTCTCCAGATGGGTGTTGGCACGGGTGTTCTATGGCATGTGCAAAAGCAGCAAATGAATACGAATTAAAAACAGGACCATATAAAGGGGACAAAGTAGTAGTAGACGGACCTGAATATGAGACAGCAGCAGGCGTTGGAAGTAACTGTGGAATATTTGATCCTGATTACATTTTGGAATGCAATTTTTATTGTGACACATATGGTATAGACACTATTTCATTCGGAACATTAACTGCATTTGTAATGGAATGTTATGAAAACGGTATAATTAATGAAGAGATAACAGGTGGATTGAAGCTGAACTTTGGAAACTCAGAAGCAGCAATGGAACTGTTGCATCAGATGGGAAGAGGAGAAGGATTCGGCAAAATAGCAGGATTAGGGATAAGAAGAATGAAAAAAATATTTGCTGATGAATATGGCGCAGATATTAATTTCTTAAATGATATTGGTATGGAAGTAAAGGGATTGGAATACTCTCAATATGTATCCAAAGAATCATTAGCACAGCAGGGAGGATATGCTTTAGCAAATAAAGGACCTCAGCATGATGAAGCATGGCTTATATTCATGGATATGGTAAACAATCAAATTCCTACATTTGAGGATAAGGCTGAAGCATTGCACTATTTCCCAATATTCAGAACATGGTTTGGATTAAATGGTCTATGTAAACTACCATGGAATGATATAGAACCAATAGATAATCATTTGACAGAAGAACCTGCAAAGGTACCGGAGCATGTACAAAACTATGTTGAATTGTTTAACAGCGTCACGGGACAAAACATAGATAAAGAAGGCTTATTCAAGCAATCAGAAAGGGTATACAATTTCCAAAGAGTATTTAATTTAAAAATGGGGGTAGGAACAAGAGAACACGATATACCACCGTACAGATCTATGGGACCTGTCACAGTTGAGGAATACGAATCGAGACAGGAAAGATATGACAAACAGTTAAAAGAAAAATTAGGAATAAACCCTGAAAACATGACAACAGCAGAAAAAGTAGAAGCCTTGAAAAAATATAAATATGGACAATACAATCAATTGGTAGATGCAGTATATAAAAGAAGAGGATGGACTAAACAGGGAATCCCTACAGTGGAACACATGAGAGAACTAGGCATGGATTTTCCTGAAGTAATTGAGGTAATAGAAAAGAACCTATAAATAATATGGAAGGTAATAATCATGATAAGAGATTTTGAAACAATAATAAGATATGCAAGAGGAGCAGGGCCACAAACCTTAGCAGTGGCAGCTGCAGAAGATGATGATGTTTTAAAAGCAGTTGAATATGCAAGACAAGAAGGCATAATTAACGCTATACTAATAGGTGACAAAGAGAAAATAGAAACAATACTTAAAGAAAATAATATTGCCTTTGAAGAATATGAGATTATTGATGAAAAAGATAAAAAAGAAGCTTGCAACAAAGCAGTAGAGCTTGTCAAAACGGGGCGTGCATTAACTATAATGAAGGGGTTTGTAGACACATCAATTATTTTAAGAGCTGTGTTAAACAAAGAAACCGGTTTACATGTAGAAGGACTTCTCAGTCATGTTGGAGTACTAAAAGTTGATAAGTTTGATAGATTTTTCGTCATCAGTGACTCTGCCATGAATATTTCACCAACAATAGAGGACAAAGTCTGCATAATAAATAATGCGGTGAAAGTTGCACATGCTTTAGGAAATGAAAATCCCAAAGTAGCTATGATTTGCCCTGTAGAAAAAGTAAATGAAAAGATTATATCTACGGTACATGCAGCTGAACTGGTTAATATGAACGAAGCAGGAGAAATCAAAGGATGTATTGTAGGTGGACCCTTCGCTTTGGATAACGCCGTATCGCCTGAAGCTGCAAAGCATAAAGGCATAAACCACCCTGTAGCAGGACAAGCCGATATCCTTATTACACCGAATTTGGAAGTAGGGAATGTATTGAACAAATCTATGGAATATTTTGCCAATACGGAAAAAGCAGGTATTATTATGGGAGCAGGGACGCCAATAGTTTTAACATCAAGAGCTAGTTCAAGCATATCAAAACTCAACTCTATAGCCTTGGCGGTTTTGGTTGCTAATAAAAATTGATGGAGAGATATAAGTATGAATAAATTTTATTTCACCAAATTGGTTAATGCAATAAACCATAAGAGATTAGATGCTATGCTAATTGTACCCTCAGATGAATTGAAATTTATAATCGGAGAAAGCCCATATCTTTGTGAAAGATTCCAAGGATTGTTTGTAAAAAAGGACGGGAGTTATTTTTACGTATGCAACTTACTAACCTCAGAAGAAATTCAAAAAGTCTTGGGTGCGAATGTAAAGGTATATGACTGGTTTGATGGAGATAACTATATTGACACGGTGAAAAAAGCCTTCGTAGAAAACGACCTTATAGGAAAAACAATAGGCGTAGACTCTACTACCAGAGCCTTTGAGGTTCTGGATATAATGAACAATTTGGATGTAAAATTCATTGATGCCAAAAACATGTTGGAAGAAATACGAATTCATAAAACATCTGAGGAATTAGAGAACTTAAGAATAGCATCAAAAATAGCGGATGAAGCATTTGCGGAAGTGATTTTGCATATAAAGCCAAAGATGACAGAAAAAGATGTAAAAGAAAAGCTTTGTAATATAATACTTGAAAAAGGAGGAGAGTCTCCGGGAGCATTGGTAGCTGCAGGAGCTAATTCCAGTTATCCACACTATATAAAGAACACAGGAGTTATAAAAGAAAAAGACATAGTATTATTAGACTATGGCTGTGTATATAAAGGAATGAAATCAGATATAAGCAGAACTGTATTTGTAGGAGATATAACTAAAGAACAGAAAAAGGTTTATGATATTGTGAAGAATGCAATTGAAGCGGCTGAAAAGGTTGTGGCTGTTGACGCTTTTATACCAGACATAGATAAAGCTGCAAGAGGTTTGATAGAAAAAGAAGGATATGGTAAATATTTTACTACTAGACTTGGTCATGGTATAGGATATATGGGTCATGAAGCACCTGACATAAAAGCAAGCAATCCTCGATATTTAGAAAAAAACATGGCATTTTCTATAGAGCCTGGAATTTATATTGGTGGTAATTTTGGTGTGAGAATTGAGGACATAGTTATTACTACAGAAAATGGTACAGAGATTATTAACAAAGCATCCAAAGATATGATAATCATAAAGTGATAAAAGAAATTGATCATGGAGGAAAGACATGGAGAAAAAATATAGAATTTTAGCGATAAATCCTGGTTCTACATCAACCAAAATTGCTTTATACGAGAATGAGACCCCTATATTTACAAAAAGCTTATCTCATTCTGCTGATGAAATAAGTAAGTTTGACAAAATAAGTGACCAGTATGAGTTTCGCAAGAAAGTAATATTAGATGCTGTTGGTGAACATCGTATTGATTTATCAGAAATAGATGCGATAGTGGGCAGAGGTGGAAATATGAAACCCGTCCAAGGCGGAACTTATAAAATAAACGATGCCATGATAGAAGATTTAAAAATTGGAGTTATGGGACAGCATGCATCTAATCTTGGTGGGATAATCGCTAATGCTATAGCAAATGAATTAGGTATATCCTCATATGTAGTTGATCCTGTTGTCGTAGACGAATTTGAAGATTATGCAAGAATTTCAGGAATACCTGAGATACAAAGAAAATCAAAGGATCATCCTTTGAATCAAAAGGCAGCAGCAAGATTGGCAGCAAAGGAATTAGGAGGAGAATATCATCAATTTAATTTTGTTGTCGCTCACCTTGGCGGAGGTATCTCCGTGGGGACACATAAAAAAGGCAAAATTGTAGACGTCAATAATGCTTTAGATGGTGATGGCCCCTTTTCACCTGAGAGATCAGGAGGAGTGCCTGTGGGATCCTTAGTAGACATGTGCTTTTCGGGGGATTTTACAAAAGCTGAAATAAAGAAAAAAATCACAGGCGGTGGTGGATTAGTAGCCTACCTTGGCACCAACGATGGACGAGAAGTACAAAGACGCATAAAAGAAGGAGATCAATATGCCAAGTTTGTATATGAAGCTATGGCATATCAGATTTCAAAAGACATAGGTGCAGCGGCTACTATTTTAAAGGGAGATATTGATGCTATTATTTTGACCGGAGGAGTAGCTTATGATGAGGAGTTTATTTCATGGATCAAAGAAAGAGTTGAATTTATAGCTCCTGTAAAGGTATATCCCGGAGAAAATGAGATGATAGCATTGGTTCAGGGAGTGCTGAGGGTTTTAAATGGAGAAGAACAACTAAAGATATATAGTTAATTAAATATTATTGATAATAAAAAGTCTTCAATTATTATAAAAGCGAAGACTTTTTATTATTTGTGTTTAACTAGTGAACAAAATCATAATAACTTAACGATAAAGTATGAAAGCAAAGGTTTCAACTTACATTAAAAGGATTTCATAGTAGCTCTTATATCTATTAAACGTATTGTTCAAGTGCTTTACAGAAAAAAAATATTATAAAAATTATAATTTAGTAAAAAAACAAATTTGGCATATTATTTGCTACTTATTATAGTTAAAACATGTATAAAAACTTAGTATTAATACTTTAAAGAAAAATCAATTTTTATATTGCTGAAAATTTACTATTACAGGAAGCGAGGTCAAAAGGATGAATACTATAAGTATTAACAAAAATTGGTGCAAAAGATGTGGTATTTGCATAGAATTTTGTCCTGTCAAGGTGTTTGATAAAGAAATTGACGGTACACCAATACCACAGCGCCAGGAAGCATGCACGGGCTGCAAATTATGCGAAATTAGATGCCCAGAGTTTGCTATCAAAGTGGAGGTGGTAAAAGATGAAAGGAAAAAGTAAAGCAAGATTCATGCAAGGAAATGCAGCCATGGCTGAGGGTGCCTTTGCTGCTGGCGCCAGGTTTTATGCCGGTTACCCTATTACACCATCTTCAGAAATTGCGGAAATATCTGCAAGGCGTCTTCCTCAATTAGGTGGTTTATATATTCAAATGGAGGATGAGATAGGCAGCATGGCTGCAATCATAGGAGCATCGGCTTCAGGAAAGAAATCTTTTACAGCCACAAGCGGTCCGGGTTTTTCACTGATGCAGGAAAACTTGGGAGTAGCTATAATGGCCGAAATACCCTGTGTAATAATAAATGTTCAGCGTTCTGGACCAAGTACAGGACTTGCGACAAAACCAGCCCAAGGTGACTTTATGCAGAGTCGCTGGGGAACTCATGGAGATCATGGAATTATAGTTATATCACCTTCTAGTGTAGAGGATTGCTATTATTTAACGATCAAAGCTTTTAATCTTGCGGAGAAATATCGTACACCGGTAGTTTTTTTGGCTGATGAAATTATTGGACATTTGCAGGAAAAAATTGTAATTGATGAAATAATGCCTGAAGACATTGTTGTAAGAAAAGCACCAAGTTGTGAGCCAAAGGATTACAAACCTTTTGAAGTTGGGGAATCCGGTATAGCTCCCTTAGCTCACTATGGCAGTGATTATATTTTAAGGTTATCTGGTTCTACTCATGATGAATCAGGTTTTCCAAACTCTAAACCGGAGAACGCAGATAAATTCATACGACATTATACAGATAAGATTGAAAAAAACAAGAAAGATATAACCATAGTAAGAAAATACAATATGGAAGATGCGGATTATGCCATTATTACCTTTGGATGCACCACAAGATCTGCCCTAGAAGCAGTAGAGATACTAAAAGAGGAAGGCAAAAAGGTTGGTATTTTGCAGTTGGTTACACTTTGGCCCTTTGCAGATGAAGAAGTCATGGAAGTCTGCAACCAAGTTAAAGGAGTGGTTGTTCCCGAATTAAACCTTGGACAACTTATAGGAGAAGTTAAAAGAGTTAATCAAAATAATATTCCTATAGTTGGCGTCAATAAAGTAAATAGTTTGTCTATACATCCTAATGAAATAATAGACAAAATTCGGGAGGTAGAAAAATGTCAAAGATAATGTATGAAGATTATTTAATAAAAGAAAAAATGCCCTTATTCTGGTGCGCAGGTTGTGGTGATGGCATTGTATTAGGCGCAATATTAAGATCCTTTGCAAAATTGGAGTATGATAAAAAAAATACGGTAGTTGTTACGGGTATAGGATGCTGGGGTAAGGCCGATGACTATATTAGCACCAATACTTTTCATGGTACCCATGGAAGGGCTCTAGCCTACGCAACTGGCATAAAACTAGCTAATCCAAAGTTGAATGTGATTGTACTCATGGGTGATGGCGATGGTGCCACCATCGGAGGCAATCATCTTATACACGCAGCAAGGAGAGATGTAGATTTAACGGCAATCGTCGTCAACAATTTTAATTATGGTATGACGGGTGGTCA
>JAQUTA010000160.1 GCA_028709965.1 Lutispora sp. | reverse complement strand
CTTTTTCAATCTGTGTCATCTTAGCTGTGCCGTCCTTATTTACGAAAACATAGCTTTTGCCCTCATGCTCAAATACTGCTTTTTCATTAATCAGAAGTGTGTTTTGTGATTCGGCAGTAATTATTTTTATATCCATGTCATAACCCGGTTTGAGCTTAGTTATATCCCCATCAAAGCTTACCTCGATTTTTATCCTTTTTTGCTCTATCCCCAAATCCGACATTTTGCTGAAAGCCTGGGGATAAATCTTTCTCACTATACCTGTTACTTCTTGGATGCCCAAATCCTTGTTGCTGATCAGCACGGTTGAGCCTTCCTCTACATTTGCAATATCATCCACCAAAATATCACTCGTCAAAAACATACCATTATAGTTTCCTACCTGAAAAATCAGCTTCCCTTGTGGAACAACACTGCCTTGAGGTGCTTCTGCCAGCATTACGATACCTTCAATGGGAGACTTTACGGTATAATCTTTTTGCTTGCTTTTCAGATGGTTTATTTGAATTTGTACTTCATCAAGTTGAGCTTTAAACTGCCTCTCAACATTTGGAGAAAAATCTTCCTGAGCTGCTGCAATATTGCTTTTGGCTGCTTCAAGGCTTGCCTCTGCCGAAGCCAAAGCCGATGCTGAGCTATCATATATATCTTTGCTGATGCCTCCTGCTTCATACAGTTTTTTGTTGTTTTCTAGATTCCTTTTTGCCTCTTCATAGGTGATCTGAGCTGCCTTTTCCTGAGCCTCCAGCTTTTGCAGATCCCACTGACTTATACCTTTTTTAGCTTCTTCTAGCTTTGCCTCAATGGATTGCTTTTGGAGTTCCAAGGCTTTTATCTGAAGGAGCAGCTCTTCATCTTGTATTTTCAGTAATACATCTCCCGCTTTAACTTTATCCCCAACCTTAACCAGTGCAAGGGTCGCTACTCCGCTTTGCAGCCCATATATATCAGATTTATTCTCTAATTCCACCGATGCTTTCTCCTCAATATATTCCTGTATGTTTCCTTTCTCAACTCTAGCCATATTCACAGAGACGGCTTTGGTCCTTGACAAAGCAAAATAGGCTGCTATTGATATGATTATTATTATAAGTCCAATCCAGATAAACTTCCTCTTGCTTCTCATATATTTCCCTCCCTATGATATGCGGCTTTTCAGCGCATCAATGAAATTAAGATTACGAATCTTCTTTAAGGCTGCAAGTTGAGCAATTACCGCAAACACAATAGTGGATAAAGCGGCGCTTATGAAAATCTTCGGGGCAAAAATCAATGGGAGAGTCATTATTTCCGAGCTGAAAGCTTCCGCCATACCGCTGATCATCCCTATTCCAAGAGGTACCCCCAAGAAAATTGCAATAACAGCCATTATAGAGTTTTCTTTGGCCAGCATCCAAAATATCTCCTTCTTGTCAAAACCCATTACCCGAAGAGATGCAAGCTCCATGCGTCTTTCCGCAATGCTGATTATGGTAGAATTATAAATAAGTGCAAAGCCCAAAATCCCACCGAAGAGCATGTATAAATTTGTGCCGTATATTATAGTGTCAAGATATTCTTCAAAGGAATTCTTTATATCAATTACTGATTTGACAGAAGCTATGTTTTGAACATCCTCCAGTTTGGTTTTCAAATCATCCTTTGACAAAGCTGATACGCCGGTGATCATATTTTTTTCTGTCAATGCCTCTCTCATATGCTCTATATTCATATATGCATTTGCCCCTAGGTATTGCTTGACTATACCTTTGACCTCTAAATTTATATCATCTTTTCCGGGGATAAAGTTACTGACTGTTACATAATCTCCTTTTTTTACATTCAATATCTTTGCCATAGCTTCTGACAGGAGTATGCCTTTTTTGGGCAAGGCTATTTTATTATTATTTTCATCTCTGAATTCATAAAACTGAGTATCCTGAGGTACTCCAATAACGCTTACAGCCTTCTTCCTCCATGCGTTTTTCAATTCAAAAGGAAACTCTAATCTTGGCTCCAGCTTAGCACCCTGCAATAAATGAGCCATATCCTTCATCACATTTTTATTCATGGGACGGGATAGCTCCACCACATAGTCCATCTTTTCAAACTGACCAAACTGAATAGAAAACATAGAAGTCATACTGCTTACCATATATAAAGGCACAGTATTTATGGCATATGCCAAAGCCAACCCCAGCATCAAAAGTACAAATCGCCTCTTAGTCCTCATTATATTTCTTATAACAATTTTCCAGCTGAAAGACAACCGACCCCATATGAAGCCTACCCTCTCAAGCAATATGTGCTTTCCTGCTTTTGGAGGCTCAGGACGCATTGAATCTGCAGGCATAATTCCCAATACATGTCTAGCTCCCATAAAGCCGGATACTATACAAAATGCGCTTGTGAGAACTATAGAATATATTATATATATATATTGAATATCCACTTTTATCAACGGTATATTGAAAAAAAGAATGAATACCTCCGTCAAAAGCTTTGCTAAAAAAAGTCCTAAAATAATCCCAATAATTGAGCTGATCAACCCTATTGCCAGAGCATATTTGAGATAATGGAAAAGCACATCCATATTGCTGTATCCCAAAGCTTTGAGCACTCCTATAGCCATCCTGTCGTTGCTGACAATCCTAGATAGCATTATAGAAATTATGATACCTGCTACTGCAAGGAAAAGTATGGGTATTGCCGTGGCCATTGTGTCGAAACCTTCCAGTTTTTGTGTCAGCACATTGTTGCTCAACTGCTCTTCTCTCTTGATTATTCTCTGCACCCCATATTTGTCGAGCTTCTTTTCTAACACTTTTACTACATCATCTATTCTCTCTTCATCTTTTACTCTGATGAGCAGTTCATTGTAACTTCCCTTGTAACCATAGACCGACTGAGCAAATTCTTCACTGACATAAGCCACGCCAAACTTCTCAGGGGCAGG
>JAQUTA010000066.1 GCA_028709965.1 Lutispora sp. | reverse complement strand
ATGGCTTCGACGGGGGTATCGAGGGCTGAGATAGCGAGCCGTGGACTCCGGAACCACGATAAAAGCTGGAAAAACTTAAATTAAACGCAAACGATAATTACGTTTTAGCGGCTTAATTGCTGCTCGTTCTACCTGTAGTTCCCGCACTATAGGATAGGGCGTCATTTAGCGGGGTCCGTCACTACCAAAGCTTTGAGGTAATTGACGCATTATGAAGCTACTGAAGCTGTAAGCCTGTCAGCGGGCGTGCAGTAGAGGGAATGTTAAATCACTGACTGCGCTCGGAGAAGTTTCAGTTTTAGGACTTTCGGACAGGGGTTCGATTCCCCTCGCCTCCACCACAATTGTAAACAATCAAGTACTTAGGCATTGCGCCAAGTGCTTTTTTATTTATTTACATATATGTTGCGGTTAAAAAGTAAGTATTTTTAAGGTTCGCATAACATTAATAGTGGAGTCCAGTATTTCATTATACAGCTTCTGCACGGGTGCAGTAGTCGATACTGTTATTTTAAGGTAATGTATATAGCCAGTCTTGTATTCATTGTATTTGTTTAATTCTTCTTCAAAACTACCAGGTGAAATATGAACTACCGGGTATGTATGATAACATAATAAGTTGCAGCTCATTATCCAAAAATTACTCTATTACAGGCTGGCGGCTAGGATATCTTATTGGATCTAAAAAGGTAATTGAAAATGCAAAAAAAGTTCATCATGACTTTTTAACAATATGTGCTCCGTCTCCGCTGCAGGAGGCTGCTTGCGTAGCTGTTAACTTTGATGAGTCATATTATAAAAATCTTCAAAGGTTATATACGGAAAAACGTGATTATTTCTGCAAACGTCTAGATGATATGGGTTTTATACATAGCAAGACGCAGGGCACCTTCTCTTGCCTCTATGGGGCAATTCACCTTGTATCAAAGGGCGGTTAAGTCCAGCATGGACTCGACTAACATTCAGTGGGGGTTCCCATTCCCCACTGAATGGAGGCTCGTTCAACGCTCTTGACTTTTTTCGGCGGCTTCTGCTTCTGCTTTTGTTTCATGAACTGTACCCCATGGATGTTGAGGTGGTGCGTAGATAGAATAGAGTTTAATCGGTTTATTTCCTGTATTGATTAAATTATGCCATTTTCCAGCAGGTATGATGAATATAAAGTCATCGGATACCCTTGCCTGAAAATCCAATTTATCTTTTCTATCCCCCATTCTAACAATTCCTTGACCTTCCTCAATGCGTATGAATTGATCCAGATGGGGATGAATCTCCAAACCTATGTCTTCACCCACATTGATGCTCATCAAGGTTAACTGCAAGTGTTTCCCTGTCCATAAAGCAGTACGATAAGTATCGTTTTGTTTAGTAGCTTCCTCAATGTTAATGGCAAAGGGTTCTGGTCCATAATCCCCTAACACTACATATGAATACTCTTCTTCATCGGCGAAAGGAGTGCATTGCTCAGTATATTGGTTCGAAAAGTTTGGGTTATAAAGCGGTATATTGACCCAGTAAGGGCATGTGTGCATTTTGCAAGTATTATGCATACTTTGTGCGTTATTCATTGGCATGGTATAATATGGACATGGATAAATTTTGTATGAATTCTTCAAAGGACTCGCTCCCTTCATAAGCTTTACATAATTATAATATGCTATATGCATGAAGAGTGTTCTTTAATTCTAAGGATTATGCAAATAGGATAAAGGGATAAGGTCCAAAGATGGGAGGCAAAAAAGATGGAACAATTAGAAGGATCTGTTTTTAAAGAAAAAGAGAAATTGGTTTTACTAACTTCATGGATAAAAAAAGTTTATATCAATTTAGATAAAAATTCACAAGCCAATGAGTTCGATATGGTAATGAAAGGCAGTGCAGGAGGGGTTCTATCAAGCTTAGAAAGTCTCGCAGGAGATGATTTTGCATAAAGAAGGAATATACGTATGTATGCAGAATATTTTACAATACCAAATACTGAAGAATTACAACTTATAATAACCAAAGGATATTTGGAGGATTCATGGATAAGAATTTACATGCTGGACATAGACAACGAGTAAAAAACAGATACCTGTCTGAGGGTTTAGATTCCTTTAATGACCATCAGATATTGGAAATTCTGCTCTTTTATTGCATACCTATGAAGGATACCAATGAGTTGGCACATAAGATGATAAATGAATTTGGTACATTGGCAGGGCTTTTTGAGGCAGACACAAAAGATATAAGCAGAAGGTGTGGAGTCACCGAAAACACTGCAATATTGGTTTCAATGATACCATCTTTGGCAAGAAGGTATTTTAAAGGTAAATGGGGAGATAAGCCTCTTTTGAATTCTTCAACAAAAGCAGGAGAATATGCGGTCTCACTTTTTGCTGGTAGAACTTATGAAGCATTTTTTTTAATATGCTTAGATGCACAAAACAGAGTTAATTATGCAGCTTTAGTACATGAAGGAACAATCAATGAAGCACCGATATATCCAAGAATGATTGTTGAAACCGCACTGCGTCATCAGGCAAATAGCGTTATACTTGCCCACAATCATCCGGGAGGCAGCATGCAGCCTTCAAAGGCTGACATAGAAGTAACAAAAAAGATTACTGCAGCTTTGGGAGCCATATCTATAAGTGTAATGGATCACATCATAGTAGCAGGAGACAAGTATTATAGCTTTGCAGAACAAGATTTGATGGGATAAAGGTTAAATAAGATTTGCAGCAAGTATATTAGAGACTTTTGGGCATAGTTAGTGTTGTCGTATTTTGGTATATGTTGTAGAATGTTAATAATGTCTTATAATAAAAATTTTTTGAAAGGAGACTTCTCATGTTTAGATGGAAGGACGCATATAGCGTAAATATAGCTGAAATTAATAAACAGCATAAAGAACTGTTTAGAATTGGAGGACAGATTGCTGACCTCGTCAATGCTAATGATGATCAAGATCATTTTGATGAAATAATGGTTATTTTGCAAAAGTTGGAAGAATATACTATTTATCATTTTGAATATGAGGAAAAGCTTATGGAGCAGTACGGATATGTAGAAACTGATTCTCATAAAATCGAACATCTCTTTTTGATAAAAAAGCTTAAAAAGTTTGAAAATAAGGATATTGATACTGAGCAAAAGGTAGCAGTTGTGGAACTCGTTACTTTCATATCTGATTGGATAGCCGGACATATTTTGAAAACCGACATGAAATATAAAGAATTTTTTAATAGTCGAGGTCTGAAGTAAATTACTTGAAAAGGAAGACTTAATATGAACATTTTTTTATTTATTCTAACTAATAACATCATACCTATTTTTACTATTATTGCATTAGGATATTTTATAAGCAAGAAATTTGATTTGAATATAAATACTTTATCAAAATTGATTTTTTATGTTTTTTCGCCTTGCTTTATCTTTGTCAATTTATACAAAACAAAGATACCTATTGAGATGATGAAAGTAATGATTATTGCCGTTATGATTCTCGCAGCTAATATGCTAATAACATCTGTGGTTTCAAAAGCTCGAGGATATAGCAAAGGACTAAAAAATGCATTTGCTAATTCAGTTATGTTTTATAATTCAGCAAATATTGGCATACCTTTAATAACTTTAGTTTTTAGCAGCGATCCCTTTATTGTAAATGGTGAAACGCCCTATCTTAGTATTGCACTGGCAGTGCAGATTATGGTATTAGTAGTTCAAAATATTTCAACTTATACCATTGGTTTTATGAATGCATGGGGAGCTAATATCCAATGGAAGGATTCTTTCATCAAGATATTAAGAATGCCGATAATTTATGCAATAGTTCTAGCTTTTATTTTTAAAAGTTTACCCTATGATATTACAAAGTTACCTATATGGCCTTCGCTAAATTATGCTACTAATGCTTTAGTGCCTATCTCACTTCTTACTCTGGGAATACAGCTTAGACGTACACCAATTGAATTTAAAAATATAGAGGTATACTTGTCATCATTTATTAGGCTATTGGTTGGACCTATTATGGCTATTATATTCATTGGTTTGTTTCGCTTAGATGGAGTGATTGCACAAGTTGTTATGATTTCTTCATCCGTGCCTACTTCTGTAAATAGTGCACTCATTGCTGTAGAATATGACAATTATCCTGATTTTGCATCTCAAGCTGTAATGACTTCTACATTATTAAGCACCATTAGTCTTGCTTTTGTAATTTATATGGCGAGAATTCTATTTCCTATAATATAACGAGCAATACAAAAAGTCTCATGAGAATGAGACTTTTTCTCATATTTCTTAATTTATCGTATTGACAATCAATCTCAATTATAATATTATTATAATGTAACAACTGATAATGGTTTTCAATGGAGGACAAAATATGTGTTTATATGATTTAAAGCCAGGCCAACAAGCTTATATTCATTCAGTGTGTGGAGATGCTAAATTAGCCAAAAGACTCCTTGCTTTGGGATGCATTGAAGGAACCCCTGTAAAAGTAAAAATGGCTGCACCTTTTGGTGACCCTATTATTATTAACTTTCGTGGCTTTGATCTTGCAATTAGAAAGAAGGATGCAAGGAACATTTATATAAAGGAGGCTTAGCATGGAAATGATAACTGCAGCTCTATTAGGCAATCCTAATGTGGGCAAAACAACCCTTTTTAATTATCTGACCGGTTCCAATCAATATGTAGGAAATTGGGCTGGAGTTACCGTGGAGAGAAAAGAAGGATTTATTGAAGATAGAATAAAAATAGTTGACTTACCTGGGATTTATGCCATGGACACCTATTCGAACGAAGAAAAAGTATCCAAGGAATTTTTAGAAAAAGGTGGAGTTGATGTAATCGTAAATATTGTTGATGCTTCATCATTAAGCAGAAATTTATACTTAACGCTACAGCTGAAACAATTTAATAAGCCAATAGTACTCGTACTTAATATGATAGATGTGGCAAAAACAAAAGGAATGAAGATTGATTATCAAAAGCTTTCAAAAAAGCTTGGTGTAACAGTGATCCCTATATCTGCTTCTAAAGGAATAGGCATAGAAGAAGTAAAAAAACTGCTCAAAAGCGGTAATTTTTTTAGCTTATACAATGAGAACGATTATCAATACGTTGAGGATGAAAAAGAAAATTATAAATATATTGAAGAAGTACTAGCGGAATCTATGATATATGAAGGAGACAAAAGAGCTACTATAGGAGAAAGAATTGATTCGATAGTTTTAAACAAATTTTTAGCATACCCTTTATTTGTCTTTATATTGTATATTATTTTTAAATTTACTTTTAGTTGGGTTGGCCAACCTTTATCCGATGCTATGGATAGCGTCATCATAACTAAGATAGTTAGTTTGTTAGATATATTGTTGCAAAATAGCAGCTCTTGGTTCAGGTCTTTGATTATAGATGGAATAGTTGCGGGTGTAGGTTCAGTACTTGTGTTCCTTCCGATAATATTGACATTATTTCTTGGCATATCTTTTCTCGAAGATAGTGGATACATGGCAAGAGCAGCCTTTATTATGGATAGAATAATGAGAAAAATGGGTCTATCGGGAAAGGCTTTTATACCTTTAATCATAGGCTTTGGTTGTTCTGTACCGGGGATTATGTCAGCTAGAACCTTAGAGAGCGACAAGGACAGAAAGCTTACAGCCTTGTTAGTGCCTCTTATGTCGTGCAACGCAAGATTGCCTGTTTATGCACTATTTGCTACCGTATTTTTTCCGGGCAATGAAACTTTTATTACATTTTCACTTTATTTATTAGGAATAGGAATGGCATTTTTGATTGGAATCCTTTTTAAAAATACAATATTTAGAAAAGATGAAGAACCGTTTATTATAGAACTACCAGAATACAAATTACCAGAGTTTAAAAGCCTTATAAGAAGCACTTGGGAAAAGGGGAAAGGCTTTTTAAAAAAGGCAGGAACTATAATATTTGCAATGTCCGTAATCATATGGTTTTTATCTAATTTTAATTTTTCTGGTATGGTAGATATGGGAAATAGCTTTTTGGCATATATAGGTGGCGCCATGGCACCCATATTCAAGCCTTTAGGTTTTGGAACTTGGCAAAGCTCAGTAGCTCTGCTTACAGGTCTTATGGCAAAGGAAGTAGTGGTAAGCACTATGGGTGTAGTATATGGAGTAGAGCTACAGAAAATATTGCTTCAGCATTTTACCTCAATAGCTGCCTATAGTTACCTTGTATTTATATTGCTTTATACTCCATGTATATCAGTAGTAGCTGTTATGCGCAAAGAATTCGGAAATAGAATGATGATTTTTTCGGTATTATATCAATTATTTCTAGCTTGGGTTGTATCTTTTATTGTATATAATATTGGTAACTTAGTCTTTGGTTAAAGGAGTTGAGAACATATGGAAGTAATAATTACTATTGGCATAGTTTTGTTGGCAGTGTTTATTTTTTATAAAAGTGCTAAGAAAAAAACTACAGGAGATTGTGATTGCGGAAGTTGTACTTCTCATTGTCCGCTGTATGAGGAGAGAAAGGCTAATAAAAGTGTTAAAAAATAATAATTGTGTTATATTTTAAAATTTATAATGCTGTTCTCGTATATTGCGAGGGCAGCATTATTTTTTATTAAGACAAATATTAGTAGGTTCATTTACATAACATTCATACTTCTCTTTCTACTGAATATATTGTATCAAAGTAAATTATTATTGCTGATAGAAGTGAGAATCTATGAAAAATAATAGAATATATAAGAGATAATATTAATATATTTTTATGGGAAGCAGAATATGTGGAAAGAGGGATTTTTAATGAATAAATATTGCACTGTTTCGAGTACAATATTTATTTTTATTATAATACTGCTTATATGGGTTAGCCAGATATCCGTTTATAGAGAAACTCCGAGCTTAACAAATGAAATATCTGAATTTATTAATAAACATAAGGTAAATTTTAAAAAAGCTAGTACCCTTGAAAAGGCAATAATAAATAGCAAAAGAAAAAACATACTTGTTCTTGGCATTGAGGGGAAGCTGAGAACAGACGTAATAGTATTTATAAGTATTGACCCGAAATATAATAGCTTGGATATGATATCGATACCAAGAGACACATATTATCATGAGAAAGGGCATGACAGGGGTGATCAAAGAAAAATCAATTCAGTATATGGAAGAAGTAAAGAAAAAGGGAGCATAGAGGCAGTAGGGAAAATACTTGGAGGCGTATCCATACATAACTATGTCTCTATAGAATACAAAGGTGTAGAAGATATCATAGATACTCTGGGAGGCGTAGAAGTAGAGGTCCCATGCGATATGGTAGTTGGAGGAATGGAAATCAAGAAAGGACATCAAAAACTAAATGGGAAACAAGCGCTTCAATTTTTGAGGTTCAGAAAAAAATATATAGATGGAGATTTAGGACGTATTAAAGTACATCAGGAATTTATTGATAAAGCTATAAATAAATTATTGAGTTCAAATTTTTTAGAAATTATAAAAGATGGTTATCGTTCAATAAAAACAGATATGTCATTGGAGGAAATTATATCATATGCAATACAAATTAAAGAAATAAAAGAAGAAAATATATCAATGAAAGTTTTACCGGGCAAAGCACAATACAAAGAGTTAGACGGGAAAAATTGGTCATTTTATTTTCATGATTACATTGAAACCAAAGAACTTGTAAAGACAATTTTTTATGTTTATAAAAGAAATATCTTGGAGTTTGAATAGTTATTAACTTATATGGATTGTTATAGCGTTTTAATCGATTACTTCGGTATATTAGATATGCTTATTTTGTTAAGGGAGAATGTTTTATGTGCACGGTATTAGTAACAGGGGGAGCGGGTTTTATAGGATCAAATATTGTTGATTTATTATTATCAAATGGATATAGAGTTGCTGTAGTAGATAATTTATCAACTGGAAATATGAATAATGTGAACAAAAACTCAGCGTTTTACAATGTGGATATAACTGATTTGAAACTATGCAAAATCTTTGAGATTGAAAGACCTACATATGTTATACATGCAGCAGCTCAAATCAATGTTGAAAAATCAATGCAGGATCCGGTTCTTGATGCAAATATAAATATTATTGGGTCTATAAATATTCTGGAATGCTGCCGAAAAGCAGGGGTTCGAAAAATTATCTATTCATCAACAGCCGCAGTCTACGGTAATCCATTGTATCTGGGTATTGATGAAAAACATGAATTAAATCCGATTTCATTTTATGGAATGTCTAAATATCTTACTGAACGGTATATGCAATTATTTAGTGATCTTTATGGGCTCAAGTACACAATACTCAGGTACTCCAATGTATATGGCATGCGCCAAAACTTCAATGGAGAAGGGGGTGTTATTCAAAGTTTTATCAGGTATATGTTTAAGGGAGAAAAACCAATGATTTTTGGTAATGGTAACCAGACGAGAGATTTTATCTATGTTGATGATGTTGCCAGAGCGAATATGCTTGCACTAAAAAAGGGTGATAACGACATATTTAATATTGGAACCGGTATCGAAGTGAGCATAATAGATTTATTTAAATCATTAGGCAAAATAATAGGAGATTGTACACCTTTATATATGCCGCAAAAGAAAGGAGATATTACACATTGCTATTTTAACATCAAAAAGTCAACAGAGATACTAGATTGGGAGCCTGAGTATATGTTAAAAGAAGGGCTTAAGAAAACAATTCAATGGTATAAAAAGATTTTTATTTAAAATGTGATAATACAGCTCTTTATATTATTAAGGGAAGTTTGAGTATGAAAGTTAAAAAAGCAATTATTCCGGCGGCTGGGCTAGGAATTAGATTTCTACCGGCAACTAAGTCTCAACCTAAAGAAATGCTGCCAATAGTAGATAAGCCTGCTATACAATATATAATTGAAGAAGCTGTATCATCTGGAATTGAGGAAATTCTTATCATTACAGGTAGAAATAAAAGATCTATAGAAGATCATTTTGATAAATCAGTAGAGCTTGAAATGATTCTTGAAAAGAAAAATAAACAGAATTTGCTGCATTTAGTTCAAGATATATCAAATATAATTAATATTCATTATATACGGCAGAAAGAGCCAAACGGACTAGGGCATGCAATATATTGTGCAAAGACTTTTATAAACAATGAACCATTTGCTGTGCTGCTTGGAGATGATATAGTAAGTTCTACTGGAAGGCCATGTATGAAACAGCTTATTGAGGTATATGAAAAATATAAAACTACTATTCTCGGAGTTCAAGAAATTGAGAAAAAAAATGTAGATTTATATGGCATAATATCCGGAAAAAAGGTTGATGAAAGATTATACTTGGTGAATGATTTAGTAGAAAAACCAAGTATAGATAATGCGCCTTCTAACATAGCTATTATAGGAAGGTATATTATTACTCCCGATATTTTTGAAATACTGGAACATATTGAACCAGACTCGGAAGGAGAGATTCAACTTACTGATGCCCTTATAGACCTAAGAAAAAAACAGCCAATATATGCTTATAATTTTGAGGGGAAACGCTATGATGTGGGGAATAAACTTGGATTTTTGAAGGCAACGGTAGATTTTGCACTGAAAAGAGAGGACTTGGAGAAAGAATTCATGACATACTTAGAAGAATTGATTAAAAATAGATAATTAATTAGAATATGCTGGGTTTAAAAATCAGGGGGAAGGTCTATGCAAAAAATATCGGTAATCGGGACTGGATATGTAGGATTAGTTACAGGTGCATGTCTTGCTGAATTCGGAAATGTAGTGATATGTGTTGATAATGATTTTGAGAAAATTGAGGAATTAAAAAAGGGACAAATACCAATATTTGAACCGGAGCTTGAAGATACAATTAAAAAAAATGTATATAGCAAAAGGCTGTTTTTTTCTACTGATATAAAGTCAAGCATAGTAAAAAGTGATGTAATTTTTATCGCAGTTAGCACACCTTCACTAGATGACGGCACATGTGATATAAAAAATGTATTGCAGGTTGCTGAAGACATAGGACTTCATATGAATTCATATAAGGTTATTATAAATAAGTCTACTGTCCCTATGGGAACGGGGGAAAGAATTAAAAATATTATTTCAGATACACTTATGAGAAAAAATAAAAAATATTTATTTGATGTAGTATCTAATCCGGAGTTTTTAAGAGAAGGGTCTGCAGTTTATGATTTTACCCATCCAGACCGGATTGTCTTAGGCTTTGAAAAGAGTATGGTCAGAGAAATCTTAAAAGATATTTATAAAAATATATATGTTAAGGGTATCCCGATTATTGAGACCAATGTAGAAACTGCAGAAATGATTAAATATGCTTCTAATGCTTTTTTAGCCATGAAAATTACCTTTATTAACGAAATAGCAGAGCTTTGCGAAAAAGTAGGCGCAAATGTAAAGGACGTAGCATTGGCCATGGGGAAAGATCCTCGTATCGGTCCATATTTTTTAAAACCCGGGCCAGGTTATGGAGGAAGCTGCTTTCCTAAGGATACAAAGGCATTGGTTAAAATGGGAAAAGACTTTGATGCTCCAATAACATTAATTGAGCAAACCATTATTGCCAATGAGATACAAAAACAAAAAGTAGTGAAGAGAATAAAAAATGAGATAGGATTACTGGAGGGAAAAGCCATAACAATACTTGGTATTACTTTTAAAGCTAATACGGATGATTTGAGAGAAGCGCCTTCCTTGGCAATCATAGAACAATTAGTGATGGAAGGAGCTAATATTAAGGTCTATGATCCGAAAGGAGAAAAGGAAGGAAGGCAAAGATTTTCATATATTGATAATAAAATAAAGTTCTGCAAAGATGAATTCGAGGCTCTATATGATGCTGCTGCATTAGTAATTTTAACGGAATGGGATCAGTTCAAAGATATGGATTTAAATAAGATTAAAAAATGTATGTCAGGTAACTATTTTTTTGATGTCAGGAATTTATATGAGAGAAGCAAAGTTGAGCAAAAAGGTTTCAAATATTATGGCTTGGGAGTATAGGTGATGGGTATGAATACTATTCTTGTAACCGGTGGGGCGGGATTTATCGGTTCTTCACTTGTGGATAAACTTTTGGAAAAAGGCAATAAGGTAGTAGTGATTGATAATTTTAATGACTATTATGATCCAAAGTTAAAAGAAAGAAATATCATGGATATCATGAAAAATATGGACAAATTAAATATGGATCATGACAATCTTAAAATCTACAGGCAGGATATAAGGAACGCAATAAAAACTGATGAGGTTTTAAAAAATTATAAAATTGATATTATAATTCATTTAGCAGCAATGGCAGGAGTTAGATATTCAATAGAAGCTCCACAAATCTATTATGATGTAAATGTAAACGGGACTCTGAATCTATTGGAATGTGTCCGAAAAAATAATATTAAAAAACTTATATTTGGCTCTAGTTCTTCCATATATGGTAACAATAAGAAAATTCCTTTTAGTGAAGATGACTCTGTAGATCATCCTATTTCACCTTATGCAGCATCAAAAAAAGCTTGCGAGTTGTTGTGCTATGCATATCACTATCTATATGATATCGACATAGCTTGCTTGAGGTTTTTTACAGTATACGGTCCTAGGCAACGTCCTGATCTTGCAATTCACAAATTTACAAAAGCAATTATATTGGAAGAAACTGTTCCTATATATGGGAATGGTTTAACTGAAAGAGACTATACATATATCGATGATATTGTAGATGGAATAATGAAGACTATTAATTGGATAAAAAAAGAAGATAATCGATATGAGATATTTAATCTTGGAGAATCAAGAACTATACCATTAAATGAAATGGTAGCAATTATAGAGAAGATATTATGCAAGAAAGCAAATACTTATCATTTTCCCATGCAGGATGGAGATATGGAAAGAACTTTTGCTGATATATCCAAAGCAAGTAAATTTTTGGGATATTTTCCGAACAAGACATTTGAAGATGGTGTGGCGGAATTCATAAAATGGTTTGAAGCAATATTGGTATAATTCACTGGAAAGCGGTTCATTACTTAGCATGGAGGAGTATATGATGAAAAAAAATCTGGCAATAATTACTACCAAGCTTACAGATGGTGGAGCGGAGAGAGTAGCAGCAATTCTTTCATCATGTATTTCCTCACAATATGAAACATACATTATTGTATATAATGATGAAAAACTAGATTATCCTTATAAAGGGAATTTAATCAGTTTGGATTCAAAGCCTGCATATAACTTTTTCAGCAAGATATACAATTTTGTATATAGAATATATAAAATTAGAAGAATTAAAAGAAAGTACAAAATTCAAACTTCTATAAGCTTCATGGAAGGACCAAATATCATAAATATTTTTTCAAAGTGTGAGGATAAGATCATTATCTCGGTACACACATTTATATCCAGAAGAAGCAGTAACTATTGGGGCATATATAAAAAACTCATAAGAATGTTTTATAACAGAGCAGATACTATTATAGCTGTATCAAAAGCAATTAAAGAGGATTTGAGTGGGAATTTTGGTATAAATCAAGAAAAAGTTAAAGTTATATATAATATGATAGATTTTGATATGATACAAAGGCTTGCTTATGAAGAAATAGAAGAAAAACATATGGAGATATTTGAGACTACTGTGATTGTAAATGTAGGGAGACTTATAAAAGCAAAAGGTCAATGGCATTTAATCAGAGCATTCAAAAAAGTAAAAGAAAACATACCGGATATAAAGCTTTTGATTATTGGAATGGGTGAATTAGGGGATTACTTAGTAGATTTGGTATCTAAACTGGGCTTGGAGAAAGATGTTTATTTTTTAGGTTTTCAGACTAATCCTTTTAAATATATTTCAAGGTCAAAAATTTTTGCAATTTCATCAATTTGCGAAGGATTAGGCAATGCTCTTATTGAAGGAATGGCATCTGGATTACCTATAATTTCAACGGACTGCAAATCAGGTCCTAGAGAAATACTTGCTCCAGATACTGAAATGGATACAGAATTAAAAACAATACAATACGCTGAATATGGAATATTGATTCCTGCTTGTGATGAAATATATTATGACGAAAATGTGCCTCTGACAAAAGAGGAAACAATTCTAGCTGACACCATGATAATGTTGGCTCAAAGTGATGATTTAAAAGAAAAATACTCAAAGTTATCAAAAATAAGAGCTAAAGATTTTAATATAGACGAAATCCTTCCCATGTGGCTGAAAACAATTGAATAACCTCAGAAATGAGATGGTACGAAGGGGAGATTTTCATGATAATAAGCTTAAAGAAGAAACTTTTCTTGAGGATTGCAGAAGTCTATTTCGCTGATGATTGTATAGATAACATACAAAAATGTGACGTAACGGTATATTTCTATACATCAAAATATCATGATAGTTGCAAGAAAATTCATACATTGCATATTAACCTAAGCAAAAGCATAGAACAGTTATTTTTAGAAATGCATTATAACACTAAGCGAAAAATAAAACAAGCACAGAAAGAAAAGCTGCAAGTCTTTTTTTGTGATGCACCTACGGATGAAGAAATAAAAATATTTTCAGATTTCTATAATGTATTTGCAAAAAGTAAAAACCTATCCAAATGCAGTATTACTAAGCTGAAAGCACTGTGCCAGGAAAATGCTCTAGTAA